>JAEWRS010000166.1 GCA_023398855.1 Bacillota bacterium | reverse complement strand
CCATGATCGATCCTGCTGTATATCCCGTAGGCTTAATTGTTGATAAGGAAGCATCAGAGGAGCAGGCCAAGGCTGCCGCTGACTTTAAAGAGTATCTGACCAGCGATGAAGGCGTTATGAAAATGTTTACTGATGCCGGATTTGCCAAACCTGCAAAATAAATGATACCAATGAAAGGGGGTGAAAATCTATGCTTGAGCTTATGAAAACAATAGATTGGAGTCCCCTTTTTATTTCCCTTAAAACGGGGATTCTGGCAACTGTACTTACTTTTTTCCTGGGGATAGCCGCTGCCAGACTGATTATGAGGCTGAATAATACGGCAAAATCCATTGTAGATGGGATCTTAACCCTGCCATTGGTTCTGCCGCCAACCGTAGCAGGCTTTTTTCTTTTGCTGATTTTCAGTCTCCGCAGGCCCTTTGGTAAATTTTTGTTTGAGGAATTTAATATTAAAATGGTGCAGACATGGCCTGGTTGTGTCATAGCGGCTTTTGTCATTGCCTTTCCTTTGATGTACCGGAATGCAAGGGCAGCCTTTGAGCAGGTGGATGTGGACATGATCCATGCCGGGAGGACCCTGGGGATGTCGGAAAGAAAGATTTTCTGGAGGATCATTGTTCCTATCTCAGCACCTGGGCTGGCTTCGGGAACTGTTCTCGCTTTTGCAAGAGCCATCGGCGAATATGGGGCAACCACAATGCTGGCTGGCAATATTTTAGGTAAGACAAGAACCGTTTCCGTTGCAATCGCTTCCGAGGTGGCGGCGGGAAACTGGGATACAGCCGGTTTCTGGGTATGTGTCATCGTAATTTTATCATTTTTTATTGTTGCGGTAATTAATTATATATCCGGAAAAAATATGAAACATGTGAACAGGTGGATATGATATGGCATTGCAGGTTAACATCCGAAAAAAGTTTACAGGATTTGAATTATGTGTGGAGTTTGAAACCGACGGCGGCTGCATGGGGATTTTGGGGGCCTCTGGCTGTGGAAAGTCCATGACCTTAAAATGTGTGGCAGGGATTGAAAAACCGGATCAGGGCCGGATCGTTTTGAACGGAAAGGTGCTCTTTGATTCGGAAAAAGGGATCAATCTTCCTGCCAGGGAACGCCGCGTGGGTTACCTGTTTCAGAATTATGCCCTTTTTCCTACTATGACGGTTGAAGAAAATTTAAAGATCGTGATACCGGGAAAGAAAAAGGATAAGCTTCCTCTAGTGGCGGAGCAGTTAAGGCGCTTTCAGCTGGAAGGGCTGGAAAAACGGTTTCCTTCCCAGCTTTCCGGGGGACAGCAGCAAAGGGTGGCACTTGCACGGATGCTTTTGTACAATCCCGACATCATTATGCTGGATGAGCCGTTCTCAGCATTGGATGGCTTTTTAAAAGACACGCTTCAGATGGAAATGCTGGAGCTGATCAGGGACTATACCGGTGATGTGCTTATGGTATCTCATTCCAGAGATGAAATCTATAAATTTTGTGACCGGATGATCCTTTTGTCAGAGGGGAAGACTATCTTGAAAGGCTGTACAAAGGACATTTTCCGAAGGCCGGAACGAATGGAGGCAGCTAAGCTGACCGGCTGCAAGAATATATCTTCAATTGAAAGAATCAGTGACTACGAGCTTTATGCCTGTGACTGGAAGGTCCGGCTTAAAACGGCAGAAAAAATTGGAGATTCCATAAGATATGTAGGAATCCGGGGCCATAACCTGGTCCCGGCTTTGGGACCAGAAGAAGAAAACGCCCTGTGCATTGAATTGGCAGGATATGCCGACACACCCTTTCAGCGGCAGTACCTGCTTAGGAATATTGATGATGAGAACTCTTTAAAAATCTGGTGGATCCAGGATAAAATAGATTTTGAAGAAGGAACCGTTCACAGCATTCCGTCATTTATCCGCTTTCCCAAGGAAGAGCTTATGCTTTTGCTGTAACTGGCAGTATTTCCAGGAATTGGTTGACAGTGAAGCCGGAAATGATTACAATTATATATAATAAAGCGGTATAATTTTCCGGCTTATAATCCATAATGACTGCTAGATATTTCCGCTTCCCTGCCAATGTTTTTATGGCTTGGCATATCCATAAGGATTTGCTTTGTTTGTTAGTTCATCAAAACTGCAGGAATGTTAAAAAGTATATTTACAGACAGGATTAGATGAGAGGAGATAAATCAGATGAAGCTCAGTGCAAGAAACCAGTTTAAAGGAAAAGTAATAGGAATAGAACCAGGAGCGGTTAACGCAATTGTGACCATTGATATTGGCGGCGGTAACATTGTTTCTGCCACAGTATCCATGGCAGCGGTAAAAGATTTAAAGCTGGAAGTAGGAAAGGATGCATATGCCATCATTAAAGCTACTTCAGTAATGGTTGGAATCGACTGAATGCAGAATTTATAAAAACGGACTTGTGCAGTCCGTTTTTTATATTGTTCTGAAGATTATTTTTCTCCTTTCATGACATGGGCGCCGAGAAGGAGTACCAGATAGAGTATGCTTAAAACGGCGATGTGGAAAGCAGTCTTAATGAATAAGGGCATATTCTGGAAGGGATCTGCCAGGGAAAATATAGCAAAGTAGATCCCAATGGCAAGCACCATAAATGCTGCTGGTTTTACGATCATATCCCATGCATTCCAAACAAAATCCACCTTTTTCCGAAGGGTCAGCACATGCATCATGGCAAGCAGCAGCTCGCTGGCCAGAGCTC
>JAEWRS010000157.1 GCA_023398855.1 Bacillota bacterium | reverse complement strand
TCCGGTATACCCATCTCAATATGATATCCGGGTTCTGATCAATGCAGTCAAGTCCTGTCTGGGAGTAGATAAGCTTCCTTTAAAAAATATTCCCCTGGGACAGCTGATCATGAACACAGAACTTAGTAAGCTGCTTTAGAACTAACAGAATAGTCAGTCAGCCCCATGGCTTCCGTTTTATAAGACAGAAGCCATGGGGCTTTTTTCATTTCATCTGCGATCCATTTTCCCGTGGTTATGAAAGTTTCTGTGCAGCTTATTGTCTCCCGGACAGGCAGAAGGCGGGAGGAATGCTTTGGGGATAGTGAAAAATGTTCTCAGGATCGTATTTGGCCTTCACTTCAGTCAGCCTTTCAAAATTTCTTCCATAATAGGCTTTTGGCCAGTTTTTTATGGACAAGTCAGGAGTATTAACATATACACCTTTCGTAAATGGTTCCATATCCTTTCGGAACTCCTTTACCCACTGGATACCAGGGTCTGCCCCCTCTGGTGTATTCCAGGTGGAGTAAAAGGAGATGTTTGATAGTGCTTTACGGTAAAAATATGCCGTTGCGTCACTGGGAACTTCGGCGACCGCCCCTCCCAATCCATGGAAAAATACAGAGGCAGAATAGGTGGGAGGACGGTTAATATAGCTTTCAATAATATTGATTGCTTCATCAGGCAGCAGTTCATATAAAAAGGGTCCCACGCTTTTAAACGGCTCTGGTGAACCTGGCTGAGTGTCTGCAATTTTCCCGGCGGCCTCCACCCAGGGAATCTCATCCACGTACACGTTCTGAGGCGAACCGGTCTCAATTAAAGGATTTAAAAGAGATCGAAGCTCTGCAAATGTACCGAGATAAACTCCCTGCATCATGAGCAGAGTATTCTCACCGGATGCCATGGTGAGAAGCGGGGTGAGTCTGTTATCAGAACAGGGAAGTGTGTATTTCTGCCACATCTTAAGCACTGGTCTCAAGTCGGAAAGCGGCCAGGTAATTTGTGTATATGCAACCGTATCAATCCTGTGGGTGCGGAAACGAAACGAGGTGCAGGCTCCGAAATTACCGCCTCCGCCTCCCCGCAGCGCCCAGAACAGATCCTGATTTTCCTTAGCACTGGCATGAATGAAGCAGCCGTCCGCATTTACCATTTCAGCCTCTAACAGGTTATCAATGATAAGACCCCAAGGGCGGGACAGACTGCTTTGCCCGCCGCCCTGTGTAAATCCGGCGATTCCTGTAGTCGGGCAGAGACCTGGCGGGACTACAAGGCCCTGATCACCAAGCAGGATAGCCAGCTCATAATCCCGAATGCCGGTCTGAACTGTGGCAGTCCCGCATTTCCTATTAATCTCTGCCTCCTTCATTTCGCTGACATCAATGACCAGTCCCCCATTAAGAACGGATAATCCTTCGTAATTATGCCGGCCGGAGCGCAGCCTTATGGGAATATCCCGGCAGCGGGCCCATTTGATTGCATTGCTTACATCTTTTGCATTCTGCGCAAAAACGATGATAACTGGATATTTATTAAAAAAGGTATTAAATACCTGACGTGCAGATTCATACTGAGGATCTTCCGGTAAAACAACCCGTCCAGTCAGCCCGGGACATTTTTCAAAATACATCTCAATACCTCCTCATAGTTTGTCTGTATTACTCTATATTATATGAATGCAATACATAGGTTGTCAGCCAGGCTGTATGCACCAGATCCGATAGCTCAAAAGTTTTACTTTTAAAAATGTATTGCAATTTGTAGAAAAACATTGTATAACTATTATCTGCGAAAACCAGTAGTTTAAAATTATTTTCAGAGCCATAGGGCTTCCAAACGATGCTACTGAGTATTTGTAAATATATACTTTCAATAAAGGAGCTTATATTTTATGGGAAGCGCAGAGATTCTCTACCACACGCTTCAATTTAGTGCTGAACTTGATGAATTGCATAAGTTAATAAGTACTATGGATTTGCCCGTTCAAAAAAGAGATTCTTTTGATGAACAATGTATATTGCTAGAGGAGTACTTAGAGAATAATGACTTTCGTGTAAATTATCGTAGAATGAACAATGTAAATATGATCACAGGTTTGTTTGCGATACCTTTTACGGTTGTGGTAATTGGACTCTACGTCAGTGGGAAATTTAAAGCGGATAGTAATTTTATTAGCTACATTTTCAATAATACTTGGATTATTTACGTATTGGGTGTTTTTTTAGTTGCGTTGTTTATTACTGCCGTATACTTTTATGCACTTAGAAGAAATCTGTATTATAAAATCTACCCTAAACTAAAGCAGGGGTTAAAAAATCTAAATGTAAAATAAGCACTAAGCCGTTTTGGCAACATATGTGGCCTTCCGAACAAGGACAAATATGTTCTAACATGCAATGTTCTTAGCTGCAATCATTTTACATTAAAGGTTACTAAAATTATTATATATTAAGAAAGGTGAATTAATGAAATTATCAATGACATCAAATTATATGGAAGAATTGAAACAGAAATATTGTGACGTTAATAAGGAGTTTATAGGTGCTTACGCCATACGAAATGGCATATTAACGGGCAAGGCTTTTGTTCTATTTGTAAATACAGATATGATAAAGGTGGTTAGACTTGGAATATATACATTAAATATAAAAGAAGATTACTCAATTAATAAAAAAGATATAGTTACCATCAAAACCCAAAAAGGTATAATTTTTAATAATGTTAAGATAAAGACAAGTGATGGAAAAAAACATAAGTTCAGAATACAAAAAAGGGTCTGGACATTAAACGAAAGTCAAAAGGAAGTATTTGAACGTCTGAGTACATATTAAGTATATTGCCTTTAATAATAATAAATCCTGACAAAAGCACACCTTGATTGTTTTAATTCAAGGTGTGCTTTTCTATGGATTGAATATCATAACAGGGCTTTTTGGTTCTTCAAAATACCATAATCCCCTTGTTAAACAGAATTCAGGTTCTCCCATTCTTTTTTCAAAATAGCATATTGGTAAGTATTTTCATAATGTGGAGTTCCATCTAAATTCTTTTTGAAGGATATAAACTCCAGAAACAGTCCCTCTCTTCTCATTCCCAACCGTTGGCAAAGCTTTTGTGATGAAATATTGTCGTCCTCTGTGTAGGCATATATCCTTCTTGCATCTTTTTCGAAAAGATAACACAAAAGGGCCTGGGCCGCTTCTGTCGCATATCCTTTTTTTCCATAAGCTAAATTAAAGTTCCACCCAACACTGTATGTGTCAGGGTCTTCTTTCAATGCAAATACTTCTCCAATAATTGTATCGGAATCTGGCAGACAGACTGCAAAAGAACCGCCGTGTCCGCCGCCCTTTTGCTGCTTTTCTTTTACTTTTTCCACAGACTCCTCATAGGAATGCACTTTGTCACTTAAAAAGCAGTTTACAGAAGGGGCGGCGAGATATTGAAACAATCCTGCCGCATCTTTTTCTTCAAAGTCCCGGATTATTAGTCTCTTTGTTTTTATCATATTTCTTCACCTCATAGAATTTCAGTTTCTAAATGCCATTAATAATGTAATAAAGGGCAGCAACACATTATCCGCCTATAGCAGGAAGCGCAGACTTATAAATCTGTCTGTTTTGCATAAGCTCTTAAGTGTTAATGACAGAAAGATGGAAAAACAAAAAGCGGGACAAGAATCGGTTAAAATTCTGTCCCACTTTAATAATTTTCCATATTATAAGTCCTCTGACGATGCATATTATAAC
>JAEWRS010000118.1 GCA_023398855.1 Bacillota bacterium | reverse complement strand
CTCCTGCCATATACACCACACGGTTAGAAACATCCCTGGCAAACGCCATCTCATGGGTCACAATGATCATGGTAAGACCTTCTCTGGCCAGAGTTCTCATAACCGCAAGAACTTCTCCAACCATCTGAGGATCCAAAGCAGAAGTCGGTTCGTCAAACAGCAGGATTTCAGGCTCCATAGCCAGGGCCCTTGCAATTGCTACCCTCTGCTTCTGGCCGCCGGAAAGCTGCCTTGGTTTTGCGTTGATGTAAGGAGCCATGCCAACCTTCTCCAAATACATCATGGCTTTCTTCCTGGCCTCTTCTTTATCCTTTTTAAGAACCTTCATCTGTCCCACAAGACAATTCTCCAATACAGTCATGTTATTAAACAGATTAAAGCTCTGGAATACCATACCTACCTTGGTACGGAATGAGGGAATATTCATCTTACGGTCTGTAATATCCACATCATGATACAGGATCTCACCGGTAGTGGGAGTCTCCAGCAGGTTAATGCAGCGGAGCAGCGTTGATTTTCCGGATCCAGAAGCTCCGATAATACAAGTCACATCACCTGCATTGACAGAAAAGTCAATATCCCGCAACACTACATTGGTTCCAAAGGTTTTACTTAAGTGATGAATCTCCAATACTTTTTGGCCTGCCATTTATTTATCCTCCTTCTCTTTTGGATCTGGAAATTTAACCATTCCGCTGGTATAAGCAAGGGTATCCGTGGTCGCCAGATCGTAGCTGTCCGGACCATCCATCCTCTTCTCCCAGTAACGCAGAATTCTGGAACAGGTAAAAGTCAGGATAAAATAAATAATCATGGTAATGCCAAATGCTTCAAAATAAGTGTAATACGCACCTGCCACACCTTTTGTGGCATAGAATAGTTCTACCACTCCAATGACGGACAGTACACAGGTATCTTTGATATTAATAATCAGGTTGTTACCGATCTGAGGCATGATATTACGAAGAGCCTGGGGCATGATCACATTGACCATTGTCTGAAAATGGGTCATGCCGATGGCCTTGGCTCCCTCTGTCTGACCCGGATCAATGGATAAAATTCCACCTCTCACGGTTTCAGCCATATAAGCGCCTGTATTAATGGATACAATAAAATATGCTGCAAAAACAATGGACATGTTAATTCCAAACAACACGGAAGAACCGTAGAATATAAACATGGCCTGAACCATCATAGGAGTTCCACGGAATACCTCTACATAGATATTTAAGATGATTTTTAATAATTTTAACAAAAATTTTTTTACTGGGTTATCACTCTTTTGTACCGGGATGGTCTGAATAATCCCTACAGCAAAACCGATGACACAGCCGATGAACGTACCAACAATGGCAATGCCCATGGTTCTTACGGCCCCGTTAAAAAAGGAAGAGCCATATTGTTGCAGAATAAACACAATTCTCCCAAAAAAATCTGATGGCAAAGACATATGCTACCTTCTCCTTTTCGTAACTTTCTTCAAAACAGAACAAACGGCACGAAATAAGAACGTTCTTGTTCCGTGCCTGCGAGCCCTGATTCTATTTTATATTTCATCAATTACATGGAACCAAAGTCAGGCAGACCTGACTTTAGCCACTGCGTGAGGATATCTTACCAGGATTACTTTGATAATGGCTGTACGGAAATCGCTTCCTCCATCATCTTATTAAAGTCATCCTTATTCATTTTAGATAATACCCCGTTAACAGCATCCTTTAATTCTGTATTCCCCTTTTTCAATGAGATCCCGATATTTACATCTTCATCAGAAACTTTAAATTCGCCTTCTGTTCCGGTAAAATCAAGGAGTTTGAAATCAGGATAAGCAACCAAAGCTGCCTGTCCGGTAGGCTTGTCTGTTACAACCAGATCACATCTGCCGGAACTCAATGCCACCAGCATGGCCGGTGCAGATTCCTGGGCCGGCTGAATGTCTGCATTGGGAATCTGAGGCAGACAGTTGTCATACCAGATGGTATTTAACTGAGAAGTACAGATTGCACCGGAAAAATCGGAAACGCTCTTTGCATTCTCATACTTACCTCCCGCTTTTACAAGAGACACGATTGTGGCATAATAATAAGGATCAGAAAAATCAACGGACTGTGCACGTTCTGCCGTAATAGACTGTCCTGCAATGACACAGTCAACTTTTCCGGACTGGACCGCCGGAACGAGAGAATCCCAGTCCAGCTTTACAATCTCCAGCTCATAGCCCAGTTCTGCCGCAACCTTTTTAGCAACCATAACATCATAACCATATGCAAAATCAGAACTGCCCGAAATCGGAACCGCATCATTGTCATTCGTGGGCTGAGTCCAGTTGTAGGGAGCATAGCTGCACTCCATGGCAACCTTTAACACCTTTTTATCTCCGGTTTCCTTACCAGATGTTCCTGCAGTGTTACCTTTTCCTCCACAAGCGGTCAAAGCTGACGCCGCCAGAGCTGCTGCCATAAGAGTTATTACGATCTTTCTCATTGTCTTTTTCATAACTGTTTTCTCCTCTTCCTGCCAAAATGAACTCTATGTAATAAATAGGTTCATTATAAAAAGATTTTTACTACTTGTCAAGACTATTTGCAGATTCTGAAATCATCTCCCAGATTTCCTCCCTTCCCTGCTTGGTTTCAGCAGAAAAGGGGATAACAACCACTTCGTTTCCAAGTCCAAGTCCAAGGCGAAGGATTTTCACAGATTTCTGTATCTGGCTCCGTTTGATCTTATCCAGCTTTGTGGCAATAATCACGGGCTGATAGCCATTGTGCACAATCCAGTTATACATGGTTTTGTCATTCTCAGAAGGTTCATGACGGATATCAATAAGCAAAAACACACAACGGAGTACAGGGGAATTGTGGAGATAGTTTTCTATCATTTTTCCCCATTTTGCCTTTACTTCCAGAGCAACCTTCGCATAGCCATAACCAGGAAGATCCACATAGTAAAACGCATCATTGATGTTGTAAAAATTAATGGTCTGGGTCTTTCCAGGCTGGGATGAGATTCTGGCATAGGATTTGCGGTTCATCAGGGCATTGATGAGAGAAGATTTTCCCACATTGGACTTGCCTGCAAAAGCAAACTCCGGCTTTGTATTTTCCGGAAGCGTGCTTGTGATTCCGCATACAGTCTCCAGCTCTACTGTTT
>JAEWRS010000065.1 GCA_023398855.1 Bacillota bacterium | reverse complement strand
TAAACAATTTTGAGAAAGGTCAGTGTGCGCATTTACTGAAAGAGCTGGCAATGGAACGGGCAAGGCGTGAAAACATGGTGGCTGACTGGAAGTGGCATTTAACACAGAGGTTTAGCCTGGTAAATTAGAATTTTGAGGAGGAAGTAAATTGAAAAAAGAAGATTTATACAAAATTAGATTTAATGATGGAAAGTTGAATTTTATAGTTGCGACTGATTTGCGTTATGACGAATGCGAGAAGTTAATAGATCGGCAGGAGGAGCCATCTTTTTATAAGATTGAAAAGTTGGCTCCTGATACAAAAAATTAGGAATTTGGAGGAGGAAGGCATGTCAAAACCAATCGGGCAGGTTCCGCCACGGAATAAAGAGTTTGACAGAGAAAAAGCAGAAATCAGGCGTATAAAATATGAGCATGAATCTTTCAAACCAGATCCAGCTATTCGGAGGCTTGTTGATGCGGATCAGTTTGGTGGATATATTCGGGAGGAACAGGCCGGATTTAACAATCACATGGTCAGGAATAACCATTGCCCAATATGTGGCGAAGAGTGGATACCTTATTGCAATGATAATGATTTTTGTGCAATTACCTGCGAGTATGGTAAAGCTGTCCTGGTTTGTAGGGAGCATAAAACTGGTTTACAGGAAAGATATATTAAGTAAACTGAGGTTTTCGTGAGGAGGGATACATTGAGAAAATCATCAAAAGACTGTAGAGCAGACAGAGCCAGCGTAAACAGCCGCATACAAGCAGAGGCGGATGCAGCTATAAAGGCACCGCCGGTTATGGTTTTTAGTGCGCAGATGCCAGCTTATACATATACGGGCCTCTGCCCGTATCCGGCGCTGCGCAAGCCGCCAGAGCATAGAAAGGAGGCAGACCATGAAGCTGGAAGTTAAAAAGAAGATCGTTGTTCAGGTTTATCCCAGTAGGAAGTTTGGGACTGTGATCGGCAGCAATGATGGCCTGATCGGGATCCTGTTAGACAACGGTAAATACATAGATGTACCGCAGGAGAGCTTGAAGATTATTTCTGAGGGGGTGGAAGATGGAAAAGACAAAGTTTAGTAATGTCAGGAAGAAGTGCCCATACTGCGGAAAGTATTATCCCTCCGATTCGAAGCGGACAAGCTGCAGCTGTAAGGATCGCGGGAGATTGTTTGCGGCAGGGACTTGGCACCAGCCGAAGGTAGGAGGTAGATCTGATGGCAACTAAAAAACTGCATATGATATATGATAATGAACGGTCAATAGAGGAATACAGTTCTCTGGAAGCTGCAGAGCAGTTACACCTGCCATGTGCCACTATTTCATCTTACGCGAGTTCTGGTGCCAAGGCACTAGTACGGTATACCTTTGAGGTTGTCAGGGAACTGGTATTTTGCACAGATCCGTTGTTCGCAGAGTGGGATAAGGTAAGAAAGCAGATATTGACAGCAGGGAGGTGACTGTATTGGAAAAAGAAGCAGCGGAAATATTGGTAAGAACAGCAGCATTTGAGGCTGTAAAGGAATTTGAGAAGTCCCAGAAGAAGAGCCGTAAAGCCAAGGTGTTCCAGAATGCCAAGAAGCTTATGGAGAATTACACCCGAATATGCCAGAGCGTACAGGAGGGTGTATCCGAGCTGTCGGATGTGGATGATGGGGAAAAACTAAAGGAGTTATCTGCGGAGGACATTTACATAAACAGCATCATAAAGAGTAAGCTGCGGAGCATTGTTATGATCGCGCATATAGATAAGTGTCTGGGTCTTCTGGAAGAAGAGATGCTCAAAAAGGAAACTCCTTGGAAGTATGAGGCTTTTAAAATGTCCTATCTGGAAAATGGAGTTACCCAGGAGGATATTGCCGAAAGACTTGATACTACGGATAGAACGGTGCGGAGATGGATATCAGAACTTACAGGAATTTTAAGCATTTATCTATTTGGAGCTGATGCAATTGTACTGGACTAGTGACTTGACAAGTGATGTCAAATGGCTGTCCTTGTATAGTCCATGTAGCCATAATATAATTGTAGTATCCAAAGTTGCATAAATTTGGCAATCCCCTTACGGTTGCCGGGTGTAATAGCCTGGTGACTGATTGATTCCTAATTTTCTCCTTTTTGAAAACACCTGTCTTGGACTATCCTTGATGGGTGTTTTCTTTTGGTAAAATATGGAGTGTGATAAAAAAATAGGGCGGGGTCAATGAAATGAAAAATCCAAGAGTTTTTATTAGTCATGCGAGTGATGATAACGATAGTTTTGTAATTTCTTTTGCTAAAAGATTACTAGAACAAGGTGTTGATGCGTGGGTGGACAAGTGGAAATGTTGTCTGGAGACTCCCTCATTGATAAAATTTTTGAAGAAGGATTGAAAGAGGCCAACGCAGTCATTATTGTAGTATCAAAATTTAGCATTGAGAAACCATCAGAAAAATTACCTTTGATGTATCACCGGAATTAAGAAGGAGTTAAAGTTAGAATAGCAAATATAAACCACTTCTGTGTGCATTTGGCGACTCAGATAGCGATTTTTCTAACGCATAAAACAATCCGTTCCCGCCTACACTAAGAGCGAGGTGATAATATGGATAAACACGATCTGGAAAAGCAGGAAGAGAAGAAGTCAAACAAGTCATTTAACAGCATTACGGAGAAAGTGAAACCAGAGAACCAAAATCAAACCCACAATTCCATTCGGGAAGGCATGGGGCCAAACACAAAGAGAAAACCAAGTTAAGCATCCGATGGGGTGCTTTTCTTTTACCCTAAAATAACGAAAGGAGTGAGTCTGATGGCATTAACAGCCAAACAGAAATTATTTGCAGAAGAATACCTGATTGATCTTAATGCCACTCAGGCAGCCATAAGGGCGGGATATTCCCCTGCTACAGCAAAGAATATAGGTTGTGAGAACTTAGCAAAACCCAACATTCGTGCGCATATAGACAAGGCCATGGCGGAACGGTCCCGGCGTACTGGGGTAACAGCTGAAAGAGTAATTCAGGAGCTTGCGAAGATTGCCTTTGTAAACGCCATGGATGTAATTGATCCCAAGACAGCAACAGTGAAAGAAGATGCTCTTTCAGAAGATACGGCTGCGATTCTTTCCGTAAAGGTCAAGACCTTTGGAGAAGATGGCTTTGAAAGAGAAATTAAAATGGCTGATAAGATCAAGGCCCTGGAGCTCTTGGGAAAACACATGGGAATGTTCAAGGAAAAGGTGGATGTAAATATCCAGACCTCCGAAAAGCTTGATAATATCATGTCCCAGATGGGCGGTGAGGGTCTTGAAGAGTAGCGGCTTCCCATTATCTCAGAAATACCTTGACTTTATAAACACGGTAGAGGGAGTGGACGCTGACTTCCTGGAAGGGACCACAGCATCGGGGAAAACTACGGTAGGCGCCGGGGTTAAGTTCTTGCGAATGGTCAGTCGGAGTAGTAAGAAGTTGCACATTATTGCATCAAAGACAACTGGTACCGCTGAAAAGAATATAATCCAGCAGGATAACGGAATCCTGGATATTCACCCTGGGGCCAGATATTACGGAAACGGAAATAAGGATTATAAAATCCCCCATATTGTTTTTGAGGGTAAGATCATATTTGTTCTGGGATATGACAACCGGGATAAATGGGAGTTAGTTCTGGGATCCCAGTTTGGCTGTGTTTATATTGATGAGATCAACACGGCAAACATTGATTTTGTCAGAGAGGTCTCCACCAGAAATGATTATCTCATGGCAACGCTAAACCCGGACGATCCAACCCTTTCTATTTACAAAGAATTTATAAACCGATCCCGGCCATATAAAAAATACGCTGTGGCTGTACCGGCAGAGATCATGGCAGAGCTTACGGAAGCACCAGTACCCAAGTGGAGGTACTGGTTTTTTACGTTCAAGGACAATCTTTCTCTGTCAGAGGAGGATATACAGAAGAAGATCCGGTCAGCTCCACCAGGAACAAAGCTGTACAAAAACAAGATACAAGGCCTAAGAGGTAAAGCAACCGGCCTGATCTTTCCAAACTTTGACCGGAAAAAGCACGTGGTCAGCAAAGCCTGGGTAAAACAGCAGGTTGAATCCGGAAAAACTAAAGTCAAGAGGTTTTCGGCTGCCCTGGATACATCTTATTCCAGCAAAAGCCCGGATACCATTGCAATGATCTTCCAGGCCATCACAACGGACCGTAAGGTCATTATCCTTGATGAAAAGGTGTACAGCAACGCGGATCTATCAGTTCCCCTGGCCCCATCAGACACGGTTATAAAGTTCCTGGACTTCCTGGAAAGGAACCGGAAGGAATGGGGGCTTGTTAGAGATGTGTTTATTGATTGTGCAGATCAGGCAACGATCACGGAGCTAAAAAAATACAAGCGGCTCAAAGGCTGCCTGTATAATTTCCATAATTCATACAAGAAAGTGACGATCCTGGACCGTATCAATTTCATGTTGGGCTGGATCACACAGGGCTGCTACCTAATCGTGGATACCTGCACAGAGCACATGGGAGAGCTGGACCGGTATTCCTGGCAGGAAGATAAGGACGAACCGGAGGACCGCAACGATCATACAATCAATGCCAGCCAGTATGGGTGGATCCCTTACCGGAATTTGATAGGATTTGAGGAGGACGAAAAGAAATGAGGTGGACGGAGAAATTGAGCGACAATATAAAAAGAGGAATCCGCAGTTGGCTCCAAATTCAGCCAAGTGGAGGAGCATCCATACAGATTAATGAGATCATGGACTTTGAGCTACATGCCATCCGCAATCGTATTTGGTATCGTGGCGATGGAAATGAACTGGAGCAGCTTTACCAGCAGACAGCTGAGTTTGCGGACCGGCATAAATTTTGGGCTTCCAAATGCACACCTGGTATGGAGATGCGAAAGATCCATACTGGCCTGCCAGGCTTAATCGTTCGTGTTTTGACAGGGATTGTATTATCAGACATGAATGACTTTGACTTTGATAATACGGCACAGGCTAACTTATGGAAAGATATAGAGAAGAAAAACTGCTTTCGAAAAAAGCTGGAACGTTGTTTGAAAGAGGTACTATATATCGGTGATGGAGCCTGGAAAGTGACGTTTAACACAAAAAGGAGTAAGTTTCCTATTCTTCAATGGTATCCGGGAGAACGGGTAGAATTGGTCTTTGATGCTGATGAATTGGAAGAAGTTGTGTTTAAGACACCATACACAGAAAATCATAGGCGGTATGTCCTTTATGAGCATTACGGCTATGGGTATATACGGAATGAATTGTTTTTGGAAGATCGGCAGGTGGATCTAAAGTCTATTGATAAGACGAAGAACCTGTCTGATTATCAATTTGACAGCAGTACCATACTTGCGGTGCCGCTTAAGATATATGAGAGCACAAAATACGAAGGCAGGGGCGGATCCATCTTTGATGGGAAGCTGGACAGTTTTGACGCCTTTGATGAAGCCTGGAGCCAATGGATGGATGCGCTTCGTGCAGGCAGGGCCAGAACCTTTATCCCGGAATCTTACATACCCAGGAATCCAGAAACGGGCGAGCTGATTAAGACTAATCCATTTGACAACCGTTTCATTTCCGGCGATGACAACATGGGTGAGGATGGAAAGAATGTGATTAACACAGAGCAGCCAAGCATACCACATGAAAGCTATTTATCCAGCTATGTGACCGCTCTGGATTTATGCCTGCAGGGGATCATATCCCCCAGTACTCTTGGCATTGATGTGAAGAAACTGGACAATGCAGAAGCTCAGAGGGAAAAAGAAAAGGCCACTCTTTACACCCGCAATGCTGTGGTAGAAGCTTTACAGGAATCATTACCGGAAATTATCGCCACTTGTATCAACGCTTACCATATCCTTCTTAGGCAGCCGGTGGAAGAGGTAAAGGTGGATATACCTTTTGGGGAATATGCAAACCCATCTTTTGAGAGCCAGGTGGAAACAATGTCAAAGGCCCGGCCAGGATCCCCAGTCATGAGTATTGAGGCCCAGGTGGAGGAAATGTGGGGAGATAGCAAGGAGGAGGACTGGAAGGTCGAAGAGGTAAGCCGGTTAAAGGCGGAGCTGGGGATCATGGAGACAGAGGAGCCACATGTAGTCGGTTATGACGGAATGGAGGGTGCAGCCAATGCGCCAGAAGCAGAAATTACCGAGTGACAGTGCTTATAACCTTCGGAAAATCTTTGAAGAAATAGAGCTTGACCTTATCAAAAATCTTAAGCGCAACCTGACACGCCATGAGAAGGAAGAAGAAAAAGAAGGATTCCGGTGGGAAATGTGGCAGAAAGCAAAGCTGCAAAACCTCTTTCGTTTCAGAAAGGAAAATCAGAACCTTGTAAATGAACACAGCCATGAGATTAAGAAAACCATTGAAACGACACTACAAGGTAGTTTTGACAAGGCAAAAAAGGCGTTGTATCGGCTGATCAACGCCGCGGGTAGGTCACTAAGCTTGCCGGTTCCGATTCCAGAAGATAAAAAAGACTTAAACATACCAGCTAAGAAGGAAGAAAACTTTTTTGATATTAACGAAGATAAGATAAATGCTATGCAGGAAACTGCCGAAGAAACGTTCCGGCCAGAAGGGGAAGAAAAGACCTTAACCGGAAAAGATAACGATCAAAAGATGGCTGATTTAAAGACGCAGGTTGCAGGGGATATGCAAAAGGCACAAGGAGCTGTCTGGAGATACATGGACGATATCTACAGGCAGACCATTTATAAGACTGGAATGTACATGTCTGCGGGCACTAAAACATTAGATCAGGCAATTGATATGGCTACAAAGGATTTCTTAAATGCCGGGATTAACTGCATTGAGTATAAAAACGGCAGGCGAGTTAATATCGCCACTTATGCAGAGATGGCTTTGCGTACCGCCTCCCAGCGGGCCACATTCCTTGCAGAAGGAAAGTTAAGGGATCAATGGGGGATTCATACCATATTTGTGTCAGCCCATGCAAATACCTGCTCTAAATGTGCACCGTGGCAGGGACGGGTTCTTGTCGACGATGTGTTCAGCCATGGGACGGCTGAGGAAGCAAAAGAATTAGGGGTCCCTCTCTTGTCTGAAGCTATAAAGTCCGGTCTACTTCATCCGAACTGCCGCCACACTCTGGCAACGTTTTTCCCGGGCATAACAGTACTGCCTGATGTGCCGGACGAAAAAAAGGCCGAAGAAAACTACGATGCAGAACAGTACCAGCGAGCGATCGAGAGGAAGATACGAAAATGGAAGCGAATAGCTGAGGGAGCAGCGCAAGGGGTCACAGCGAAAGTGGCAAATGATAAGCTGTTCGAGCTGCACAAGCTGATGAAAGAACACCTGGAAGCTCACCCAGAGCTGCGGAGGGCACCAAATCGGGAAAAGATACGGGGATTAACGGAAAAAAGTTCGGAAGCTGGTGTTGTAAAAGATGCCATACCTGATATAATAAAGACAGGTGGCTGGTCTGAGAAGGCGATAGAGAAGCGAAGGCTTGATGAAGCCTCCATTGCGGGGCATAAGAGCGAATACGGAATACTGTATGATGCTTTCGGCAATAAACTATTTAAGAAGCATGGCGGCAAAGGTGAAATTATATATACTGATGAAGAGGCGGGCTTGATGAAAGATGGCATATTAACACATAATCACCCCCATGGAACCACATTTTCGCTTGATGATATTGACATGCTCGGAAGGACTGGATTGTCAGAGCTACGAGCTGTTGGCCGCGACGGAATATATGTTATTAGGCAACCTAAAGCATGGCCTAATGAAATAGAAACTTTTGATAAATTGGAAAAGGAATATTTAGATATCAAACTGTCATTACAGGAAGGTATGTATGAGGAAGTTCGATCCGGACGTATAAACACAGATGAAGATTATTCAATAGAATACCAGGAACGCATTTTGGAAAAGTTTTCATCTAAGTACAATTTCCAATATTTCATGGAGGAAAAATGATGGGAAATAAAGTGAATTTTAGAGAAGTAGACCGTCCGCTTGATGAATATCCGAAAGATACAGAGTTTGTTCATGACCATTGCGAGATATTTATCCCTTTGCCGACAAAAGAAGAATTAGAAGAATATAAGAAAAAGAAAGAATCCACCAGTCAATAATGGCCGGTGGTATTTTTATATTCAAAAGTTGCGATATCGCAACAAAAAGGCGGTGATCCTATCTTCCTTTGAGGCGCAGGGTTATGCGTCTTATTTTTATGCCCGAAGGCGCTATAAACTACGGTGAGACACACCGTTATCAACTGTTCGTGCAGACAGCACATGGAAAAACTGTGATATGGAGACACCATTTTAACTGTGAAAGGAGATTGTAAAATGAGATTTTTCAAAAGATTTGGAAGATGTAGAGTTATGACACCGATGTTTGATGCTGATGGAGGGCAGAACGGTTCTGGAGGTGGAGGAACTGTCTCAGGAACAAACCAGACTCCGGCAGGAAGTACCCAGCAGACGTCACAGACCGCTGCTCCTGCTATTGATTATGACAAAATCGCACAGCTGATAGCAGGAAAACAGGCAGCAACTGAAGACAGCGTCTTAAAAGGGTACCTCAAACAGCAGGGACTAAGCCAGGAAGATATGAGTCAGGCCATAGCAGCTTTCAAGCAACAGAAGGCAGCTTCCCAGCTGGATGTGAATGCCATGAAGACGCAGCTTACACAGGCACAGGCAGCAGCCCAGACAGCAATGCTTGAACATGCTGCCACTATGGCGGCAATCGGCCTGGGATTAGATGCCAAAACAATTCCCTACGTACTTAAGATAGCTGATCTCAGTCAGGCCATGGGGCAGGACGGAAAGATCAACGAAGAGACTATGAAAAATGCCTTAAACAAGGTGATGGAAGATGTTCCGGCATTGAAACCGCAGCCTGGAGATTCTGCTGGGTTTGTGCAATTGGGAGCGCCTGGCCAGGGTGGGACCACAACGGCGGTTGATGCGGAGTTAGACAAAATATTTGGAGTAAAACAATAGGAGGAATTTATTATGGCAGTATTAAGTTATGTAACACAGTTTCACACAAGAATTATTGACATGTATGGTCATGAATTAAAGTCAAACGCATTATACAACAGTAATCCGGATATCAAGATTATAGGAGCAAAGGATATCAAAATCCCTCGCATTACAGTGAGTGGTTACAAGGATCATGACAGGAATACGTTAGGTTTTAACGGAGGCAACTACTCTAACAGCTTTGAAACCAAGTCTCTTGATCACGATAGAGACATTGAGTTTTTCATCGACCCAATGGATGTGGACGAAACCAATCAGATCATGTCAATCGCCAATATCCAGGCAAGATTTGAGAAAAGACAGGCGATTCCTGAACTGGATTGCTATACTTTCTCAAAGTTATATTCTGAAGCTGTGAGAGTTGGAGCAGAAATTAAGACCAATACAGTAACCCGCGTCAATATCCTGGCAGATTTTGACGATAACTGTGAAAAGTTTGAAGACTTAGGGATTCCCTTATCCCGTTGCATTCTTTATTGTACCGCAGCGTACCGTAAGGAACTGAAAAACGCGGAAGGTCTTCAGCGGATTCTGGAAGCTAACGGCAGCACCAAGATTGACCGCAGGGTACATGGCTTAGATGACCTGGGAGAGATTATTACTGTTCCGCTGGAGCGATTCAAAACCACTTATGACTTTACAGAGGGTTATATGGCAGATGTATCCGGAAAGCAGATTAATTATATTTTGATTGATCCGGAAGCACAGGTTTCCAGAGTGAAGTATTCTTACATCAATGTTTACACACCGGGTCATGATTCCAGAGTTGCGGACAATTACATGTATCAGAACCGTAGATACAACGGTACATTCGCGCTGGACCAGGAATTGAAGCAGGCCTGCTTCATTAATAGGGAGGAGTAATTATGAAAGCCAGAAAAGAAAATAAGGTATACACCATCTCGGAAAACGAGAAGAAGCGCTATCTTAATACCGGTTTTGATATTTATGATGATGATGGAGAACTGATAGAACATTCCCCACTAAAGAAAATTACAGTTGCGGAGCATGAAAAAGAGGTATTGGCTCTGAAAGAGGAAAACGCAGCTTTGAAAGCTCAGCTGGCAGAAAAACCAGTAAAGGAAAAAGCGAAAGCGGGTGAGTAAGATGCCTTACATTCCCTATGTCAAACCAGAGTATTACAAAGAAACCTATAAAGGCAGCACAGTGCCGGGCGAAGAACTGGAAAGGCACCTTCGACAAGCCAGCCGTCACATTGATTCTCTGACCTACAATCGCATTGTGGGGCGAGGATTTTCCAATTTGACCGAGTTTCAGCAGGAAGTTATTAAAGAGGTGGTCTGTGAACAGGCTGATTTTGAGTATGAGAATGCAGATGAGATCGGCACGATCCTATCCAGTTACAGCCTTAATGGTGCATCGGCTCAGTTTGGGAGCTCCTGGAATGTTTTTACGGACAAAGGAGTGGCTATGAAACGAGACGTATACTCTCAGCTGTCCCAGACAGGCCTGTGCTCCAGATTAGTGAGGTGAGCCATGAAATATCCATGTTTGGTGCCGAAACGGCTGTGTAAGACAGATATATCTTTAATCCTTCATGAGGAAGGGCTATCTGAATCAGGCGGTCCTCTGGTGGTGGCGGAGCTGTCTTTAAAATGCAACTATCAGGATTCCGCTAAAATGATTATGGATACTGATCAGAAATTAGTGCAGATTTCAGGAATTGCTTTATTTCCTGGTGATATCTGCCCCAGTCTGCCCGTAATTAGCGGAGGAGAAGCTACAATCTTTGGGAAAGAGAGATCTATCATGCAGGCCCTGAAAGTCAGGAACCCGGACGGAACAGTCAATTACACGGAATTGAGGCTGGTCTAATGAAGGTGAATGTCACAGTAAGGCTGGATCAGGGGAAGTTAAAGGAAATCCAGGAGGCAATAGAGCCATCGATTCAACAGGCGGTTGCTGCTGTTAAATCTGACATTGTAAGCAGTCAGGTGGTTCCGACCGGTGAGCTGGAGCGCTGCTCCTTCATGAAAAAGAAATCCAGGTCCAAGTATCAAATTGTTTATGATACTCCTTATGCAAGGCGGCTATACTGGCATCCGGAATACAACTTTCGGACTGATAAAAACCAGAATGCCAGGGGGCTGTGGCTTCAAGAATATATTGACGGGACTAAAAGAGACCTATTTAAAAATGTCTTTCAGGCCCGGTTGAAAGCAAATGCGAAGGGGTTGATAACATGACGCTGACAGAGGTAAAGGATTTTTTGAAATCCAAAGTAGAGTGTCCCTGCTGGTACATAGGGAAAATCAACGGAAATGATAAACAGTGTATCGGAATATATCCCACACAGGGGCCAGACCGCCCTATCCCAATAGGCGGCCTAAAAAACAAGTCTTATGATACAAAGGCGGTATCCGTCCTGGTTCATTGGGGAGTGGATGCCGCTTGCGCGGAAGCAAAGGCACAGGAGCTGTATGATCTCTTATATGGGAAATGCGCTATGATAGGAGACAATGAGGTGTTTCTGTTTGATATGAGAACGGATTCTCCTGTGAGTGTGGGAACGGATAGTAAGGGTATCTATGAACATGTAATTAGTTTTGTAATCTATTACAAGAAAGGATGATATTATGTCAAGTTTAGGAGTATTTCCAGTTTACGGTTTAGTGTTTAAGATTGGCACGAAAGGTAAAGCCAGTGCAGAAAATGATATGAAAGAAATTGCTGATATGGAAAGTTTTGAAATCAGCATCGATGGAGGCGTCCAGGATTGGACTCCCATGACAACGAAAGGTTGGGCAAGGTCCCTGATGACCGCAAAGAAATTCAAGGTCAGCTTAAAAGGAAAAAGGAATGTTGGGGACTCTGGAAATGATTATGTGGCAAGTATAGCGTGGAAAGATGGAATGGATTGCAGCACGAAAGCAACGATTGAATTCCCAGACGGAGGAAAGCTGGCTTATGATTGCGTATTAGATGTGAAATCAATTTATGGTGGTGATTCCACCAACGTAGCCCCGTTGGAATTTGATATGGCCGGAGATGGCCGGCCTGTTTATACGCCTGGAAACGGCACTGAGGCGGGAGAATAGGGAGGAGATAGATATGGCAAGAGCTTATGATATTGTTGCAAGATTACAAAGTGGAAAGGAACAGCCTACGGTCAAAATTGACGCAGATCACGATTACAAGATTAATACGAGTAAAAGTGCGGTACTCTTTATCCGGGCATCTACTGAGGATATGGAAAAGGATGAATTTGATAAAATCGATGATATTATTAAGATTACCCTGGGTGAAGAAGCCTTTGAGTATATCATGTCTCAGGATCCGACCATGGATAACTTAGGCCTTATCGTCAATGTTATCATGGCAGCGATAGCCAATGAGGATTTAGAAAAAGTTGAGGCTGAAGCCGGGGAGGAACGACAGGCAGGGAAGAAAAGAAGTTAGCCCCTGGTATGATATTTTTGAAGACTGGGAGCTGATAGAATCCTCCTTTGCCATGCAATACAATATTCGACTAGTCGAAGCGGAGGACATGGACTGGAAAGAGTTCTGTACCTTATTATCAGGGATCATGCCTAAGACCCCGTTAGGACAGATGGTAAGCATCCGAAGTGAAGAAGATAAGGATGTACTCAAACAGTTTACAAAGACGCAGCATGAGATTCGAAACAGCTGGAGAAGCCGTTACAATCCTACAAAGGGCATGACGGAAGCAGAAAAAGTAAAAGCAGTAAAAGAAATACAGGAATTATTTGTGCGGGCGTTCGGATAGAGCGCCCGTTTTTCTATGAAAGGCAGGTGAGACGATGAGCGATAGCGTAGGAAGAATTTGCTTGGACTTAGAAGTGCAGTCGGATATTGGGAGGCAAATATCAGATGCCGCCCAAAAGATTGGTACCGGGTTAAAGGCTAGTCTTGAGAAAGCAACAGTAGACATTAACACTACAAAAATGTTTCAGGATATAGATGATCAGATAACAGGGACAATGCAGAACGTTACCAGTACAATCAATGACGCACTGGATAAGTGCTTTGTAAAAGCCGGTGCTGATATTGATGTTTTAGGAGAGCGCCTAAGTGCTGCGATAGAAAGGGCCCTTTCCCGGTTTACTGAATTTAATGTTTCCGACTCCTCTGTAGACAACGCAGATTTATCCGGTAACAATGTCAGCCCTGAAAAGCCGAGAGGACCGCCTGTTAAAATGCCGGCAATAAAGGTAGATGCAACTACTGAGGTGCTTCGAAAACAAGCAGACCAAGCAGAAGCGGTTATCAACAATTTAAGTAAGCAGATTGATGTACTTGAAGCAAAATTAGCGGGTTTAAAGGAATCGCAGGAACGCACCTTTAATGATTCTAAAAGGTTAAAGATCCAAGAACAGATTGTAAAGACAGTAGGAAGTATCATTAATCTGCAGGGGAATGTTGAGGATCTGGGCGTACAGTGGGATTCAATCAATGGGAAGATTGATGAAATGACCGTTAAAAGTCAGCGGTTAGGAAGTTTTAAGGGAACCAATATAAAAATACCCCAGGCAAATGTGGCACCTAAAGCAACGGGACTGAAGGACGTCTCCGGCAGCATAGAGAATGTCAAAGTGAAAACTATGGCTTCCGTTGACCAGATTAACCAAATGTTTGCATTAATTGGTACCGGAAACGCACTGAATGGAGTTAATTTCTTGAGAAGGGGTTTTATGGGCCTGTTTAAAATCCTTGGTGGCGGCGTTGTTGGAGCAGCAAAAAAATTGACGGGCATTCTTGGCAATCTCTTTCGAACAGCAGGAAATGGAGGCATGAAGCTGCTGAAAGCTGGGGGACAGATTACTTTTTTTGGAAGGACTTTGAAAAAGAGTGGTAACGATGCTTCTAGCGCACAAAGCGGACTGCAGAATATATTTAAAACGCTGATAATGAATAGGTTGATTTTACCAATGATGGAAAGTGCAATCCGTTCCATAAGAAAAACATTGTCTGATTCCATAAATGCCAATGACCAATTTAATAATTCCCTAAAACAGATCCGCTCAAATCTGAATGTAGCGTTTACTCCTATTCTACAGGTGATCATGCCCGCCTTAAACATGCTTATGGCTGCACTGGCGCGAGTAACTGGTTATGTAGCAGCATTTGTAAGTCTGTTGTTTGGCAGGACGCTGGCAGGGAGTGTAGCGGCCACGAAGAGCCTTGTGGCGGCAAAATCGGCTATGGGGGATTATGGTAACAGTGCGAAGAAAGCAGCAAAGGACGCTCAAGGCGTAAGTACCGGGATCGATGAACTAAATATCCTGAAAAATAATAGCAGCGCTGACGATGGTGGTGGTGGCGGAGCTGAGACACCTGAAATAGCCACACCTGATATTGATACAAGTCAGATGGACGCGATTGGCTCTGTTGCAGAAAAAGTAAAAAGCGTTCTAAATCAGTTATTCAAGCCCTTAAAGGATTCCTGGGATCAAGAGGGTAAGAATGTAATTGACGCCGCTAATTATGCCTTTACAAATATAATTGGTCTGGCTAAGTCTATTGGATCCAGTTTTCTGGAAGTGTGGACCAATGGCACAGGAGAGCAGTTTTGCAATAATATCCTGCGTCTGGTAACGTTGATTCTTAATATTGTAGGTGATATAGCTGGTGCATTTAAAAAAGCCTGGGACGAAAACGGGAGAGGAACAGCTCTTTTGCAGAGCATCTTTGATGGGTTAAATTCCTGGTTGGAATTGATTATTACGATTGGAGAATCGTTCCGCACGGTTTGGAATAACGGGACAGGGGAATCCATAATCGCTCATATCCTTGAGATTTTAACGAATATCAATAACATAATTACGAATATCGGGGATAATTTCCGGACGGCATGGGAACTTGATGGAACCGGAACAGCGGTTATTCAAGACTTAATGGATCTGTTTGACGGTCTATTGGGTTCGATTGATAGAATTACACTGTCTCTATCGGAATGGAGTAAGAACCTTGATTTCACCCCCCTTATTAAGGCATTTGAGCGCATTACCGCTGCCGTAAAGCCCCTGGGAGACAAATTAGGTTCAGGGCTGGAATGGCTATTTAAAAATATACTGGAGCCATTTGGAAAATGGGCGCTGGAGCAGGCGATTCCCGCTACTCTTGATGCAATTGCTGGAGCCCTTGATCTTTTAGATGGCATTTTAGAAGCATTGAAACCCTTGGGAGAATGGCTATGGGAGAATATGCTAAAACCGCTGGCCTCTTGGACCGGTGGAGCCATCGTGGATATCATCAAAGGTATTACTGATACTTTTAAAGGTCTGAGTAACATCTTTCGGGAAATCGCAAACGGCACTGACTGGGGAACCATTGGTAAGATGTTAATGGAGGGCTTGGTTAATGGTCTTTCTTCTTTTGTTGGCTGGGCTTGGGAGAAAATAAAAGAAATTTTTTCTGGCATTATTACTGTGGTGAAAGAAATTCTCGGGATCCATTCCCCATCTACAGTATTTGCTGAAATAGGTGGTTTTCTGGTTCAGGGTTTTCTTGGTGGATTTACAGAGATGTGGAATGTCGTAACAAGTGTTATCAACACGCTTGTAGAACTATTAATAGGCTTATTTTCTGGACTTGTGAATGGAATTGTCCAATTGGTTTCTGCCTTATGGGAAACTTACTTAAAGCCATTTGCATCCTGGTTTATGGATACGATGCTGCCTATAATTAGAGATGCATTGTCTGGGTTAATCTCTGCTTTTAAAGCATGGTGGTCAGGAATTGAGGAAACATTGTCTTATGTTCTCGATGCACTTAAAGGATTAATTGATTTTATTGTGGGAATTTTCACAGGAGACTGGGAAAGAGCCTGGAATGGTATTAAGGAGTTTTTCTCTAATATTTGGAACGCAATGAAAACCCTGTCCGAGACTCTGATGGATACAATTAAAAGGGTCATAGGCGTTGCGTTGGACGCTATTAAAGCCACATGGGAGGCTATCTGGAATGGCATAAAAACCTTTGTTTCCGATCTGTGGGACAACATTAAAAATAAGGCAGCTGAAATCTTCGAAGCTCTCCGAGATAAGTTATCTGAAATCTGGGATAGCGTAAAGGCCACTATTGAAGAAAAATGGAACGCCATAAAGAATTGGTTTGGAGAAATCTGGCAAAAGATTAAGGATGTATTTAGCCTGGATGAAATGCTGGAAGTCGGTAAAGCTGTAATGGATAAGCTTTGGGAAGGAATGAAAGTAATCTGGGATGATATCACTAAGTGGCTAGGCGAAGTAGTAGACGCTGTAGGCCAGGCATGGGAGAAAGTGGTTAGTGGAGCGAAAAATCTCCTTAGCAGAGCCAAAGATGACGCCGAGGAAAAAGAAGATAAGAAAGATAAAAAGGGATCCTCTGGTCCAGGAAGCAGTAAGGGTTATGTAAGTGGTGGTCCGGGAGATGTAAAAGGTCTTGCGACCGGAGGTTTCCCGAAGTCTGGCAGTTTATTTGTTGCCAACGAAAACGGCAATCCCGAAATGGTAGGAAATTGGGGAGGCAAGGCTGCGGTTGCCAATAACATGCAGATTACAGAGGGTATCACTAGGGCGGTGCAGTACGGTATGAGGTCGGCAATTGCACCACTGGCTGCAAGCATGAGTTCCATCGCCAGTAATGCAACCCCACAGCTGTCCCTGGTTGGCACCTCTGGTCGAAGCTCTGATACAGCGGAGCTGGTCCAGGCTATGGCAAATCAAGCAATGGCAACGCCAACCGAAAGCATGTCAGATCACTACTTATCCCTTATGGTGGATTTGCTCAGCAAGATCATAGAACTGATTGAAACCATGGACTTAACTGTAAATATTGATATTCGTGAGATCAAAAAGAAGTTGGCTGATCTGGATAAGAGAAGTGGATTTTCTCTAAGAACAACGTAAGGAGGCGGTACAAATGGCAGTAATTACGATCAATGGCCGGGAGTTTCCGTCTCCCGACATTGGAGGAAATTTGATTGTAGCAACGAATGTAAGCGACGGGAAAAATGCCCTGGGGGAGTTTATAGGCCAGAGAGTGGGAAGAGATCAATACAAATTTGAAAACCTGCAATGGAAATTTTTAGACGCTGTCACCTGGTCAGCCATGCTTCAGGAATTTGATAAATTTGTGGTGACAGCAAAGATACCGGACATGGTACGTAACCGGATGATGACAATCCGCATGTACCCGGGAAACCGGACGGCTACACCTATTGAATTTGACGAAGACGGGCTTCCCACCCGCTATATGGACTGCAAGGTAAATGTCATTGATTGTGGGGTGATAGAGTAATGCAGTCAGCGAGTACTCAGTACAAGGATCACATGAAAGCAAAAGACCGACTGCGCAACCAAACCTATATCCGTGTTACCATTGGTCTGATCAACCAGGAGGCGCAGGCCAGCGCATATATAGCCGATCGAGAGAACTATACTTATTATTCCAGCTTTAAGCGACCTTTAGATAATTGTGAGGTCCAAGAGCTTTATGCCACCTGCGATCAGGATTACACGGCAGTGGATGGCAGCATGTACTTCCTTCCAAGGGAGAAAGCGGATGTGGTGCTCAATCAGGGCCTTGTCTCAAAGGATCTTCTTGGCCCTATAGAGATCCGGTTTCCAATTGAATACAATATTAAGGGCCTTACCATTGAGTTTGGCAAGGCCTATCCGGTGAATTTTATCATAGAATCCGATAACAACACAGTGGAGATCACTGGAAATGCAGACGGACATTTCGTCACAGAAGAGATCTTTAACGGAGCAACATTTCTGCGTTTTACCCCTTTGACCATGATAAACGGTCAGAGCCGGTTCCGGATCCACATGGCAACTATGGGTATCGGTGTATATTTTGACAGCCGGAAGATCCTATCAGCTACAAAAAGGGAGCACATCAGCCCGATTATGGAAGAGCTGCCGACCATTGATTTTAATCTGACCGTAAATAATAAGGACCGGGCTTTTGATGTGGAGAACCTCAATAGCTCTGTAAACTTCTTGGAGATTGGTCAGGATATCGTTGTTTTATATGGACAGGAGCTTGGTGACGGATCTGTGGAGTGGTTTCCTGGTGCAACGGTAAAATTAAAGGAATGGTCTGCTAATGATGAGCAGATGGAATTTTCAGCTACAGACCGATTTGACGACATGGACGGAACCTATTATAGGGGCTTATATCGACCGGAAGGGATCAGCTTATATGATCTGGCGGTTGATGTGTTTTCAGATGCCAAGGTAGATATCCGGACTTATTGGATTGATCCTTATTTAAAGACCGTAAGGGTTTCAAACCCCATGCCAGTTGTCTCTCACAAGGAAGCCCTGCAGCTGATCGCCAATGCAGGCAGGTGCATTCTCTATCAGGACAGGAGTGGCAGCATCGTTTTACGATCCAGTTTCATTCCGGACATGGCGGCCGACGCAGAAGATGGAACAGAGTATAGCCAGGCTGGAAACATCTTAAAACCAGGAAAGAAAGCGGAATATGCTTCCTATGCATCAGATTTTACCAGGGCGGATGCCAGTCAGTATTTTATCACGGAACAGGCTCCCTATCTGGATATGGGATATGTCAGTCAAGCTATGAGCGGGGAGGACGGCACCTTTATAGAAAATCCCCGTGTTACAGTGCAGTTAGAAGCTTCTTTTACCTGCTTTGGAGTGCAGTTTCTTTTTGGTGGAAATCCACCGAAAGAATTTGTTATCCATACAGCCCTGTTCGGAGAACCGGTGGAAGACATTACAGTCCAGGAGATCACCCAGGAAACGATTGTTAGCCGGGAGTTTAAAATCTTTGACCGCATGGAGGTTGAGTTTACAATAGCTTTGCCGCATAACCGGATCTTGCTGGATCACATGGGTTTTGGAGATGTTACAGATTATCGTCTGGAATATGGCCATGAACTGACCAAGACTCCGAAAGGAATCCAGCAGGCCAAGGTGCGAGAGCTACAGGTGATCCGGACTATTTACAATCAGGCAGGGGAGAACAAGGAGCTGGCCAAAGAGACGATTACAGTCACACCAGCAGAAAACAGGTATACATTCTACTTTAGTAACGCTGCTTACAATTTGACATGTGCACTGACAGAGCCGCAAGAGGGGCAGAAGGCTGTTATTATTGACAGTAGTAGTTATTATGCCACTGTGGAGATTGCGGGGGCTACCGGCGCGGTAGAAGTTGTTTTGACTGGCCAAGAATACACGACAAGCCAGGCCAAGGTAAGCAGGCAATTAAACCCTACTGGCAGCATGGAGACCTGGGAAAATCCCCTGGTATCTGACATGATCCATACTGCTGACCTGGCCGACTGGATCGGTAACTACATGAAAGCGGACCGGGAGTATGAACTGCAGTACAGGGGAGAACCTCGCATTGATGCTAATGATCTGGCCTTTCTGGAAAACCGGTATATCCCCGACATGCTGATCCGGGTTTATGACCATACCCTTACATTTAACGGAGCGTTATCTGGATCAATCAAGGCAAGGAGGTATATGGATGTGGATACAACCTAAGATCTGGAAGAAAGAAGATCATTTTAATATAGAAGATTATAACCGGATCAAGAATAACCTTCAGGAGCTTCGGGCGCTGGCTGTTACCTTATATCCGGATTTTGCAATCAAGAAAATGGGACCTGATAAGGGCTATCAGGATTATAGTTTTTATGCAGACGAAATCAACACGCTGGAGGATAACCTTGGTCGGATCCGCGATAGCATCTATCCCTATTGGAAGGGGATTACGGTGACATGGTATGAGAACCAGCCTTTTCCAGATTACCGAGCCTTAAATCGTATGGAGGGAGGCTGCCTGAAAATGTATGAGAACCTGATGGGACAATCCAGGGGTCGCCCTCGATGTACCTTCCATCTTGGCCGAGGGAGGTGTGCAGTATGTCGGTAAAGTATGCGAGAGCCGTTATAGATGGCGTTACCTATGAGCTGACGCTGGGAGCGGACGGTTTGTATCACGCTATTATCCCGGCCCCCCAAGCGCCTGACACGGATTTGATGGAATACCGCAGCTATGCAGTCACCCTGCAGTCCGGGGACGTTGCTGGCAACGTTACGGAAAAAGGCAAAGACGATCCAGAGCTTGGCGGGGATCTCCGGTTGGTGGTGAAGGAAAATATCTTTATCACTACAAAACATTGGGAACCACCAAATTACTTTAACACAGCGGATTATAACCGGATCAAATATAATGTTTGTTACATCAAGCAAATAGCAGACACCCTGTTTGACAGCGTGGAATTTATCAACATGGGTCCTGATAAGAGCTGGGAGGAATATCCCAAGCCGGAAGATTTCCAGGTGATCGAAAAGAATCTGAATTACATCTGCATTGCTTCTGATCTTCCGGTAAAGCAGTATAGTCTCCATCTGGAGAATAAGCCATTTTTGAGTTATGGAGAGCTGAACCAGATAGAAGGGGCCTGCCAGAAGCTCTTTGACCGGCTATATGGAATCATGAAAGCCCGGAGAAGATTACCCATTATATTAGGAAAGAGAGGAACACTATGAGCATAAAAACGGTACAGGCCACGCTCAATGGCCAGACCTATAATCTAACGTTAAACAGCTCCACAGGAGCCTATGAAGCAACCATTACGGCTCCATCAGCGTCCAGTTACCCTTTAAGTGGACATTATTACCCCGTAACCATCAAAGCAGAGGATACGGCGGGAAACGTCACCACAAAGGATACAACGGACAGTACGCTTGGAAGCAGTCTGCGGCTTACTGTCAAGGAAAAGGTCGCTCCAGTCATTACAATAACCGCCCCGACAGCATCAGCCTTGATCACCAATAATAAGCCAGCTATCACCTGGACCATTACAGATGATGATTCTGGCGTAGATCCTGATACGATTAAGTTAACCATAGATTCTACGGTTGTCGCCTCTGGAATTACAAAAACGGCATCAGGAAAAGGATTTACCTGCAGCTATACACCTTCATCAGCTTTGGGAGATGGCAGCCATACAATCAAGGCGGATGCAGCAGATTATGATGGCAATGCAGCAGCGCAGAAGAGTGTGACCTTTAAAATTGACACAGTGCCGCCTACTTTAAATGTAACAGCACCTGCCAATAATCTGATCACTAATCAGGCGGCCTGCTCAGTGACCGGAAACACCAATGATGTGACTTCCAGCCCTGTGACCGTGACCGTTAAGCTTAATAGCGGATCTGCAGTTGGTGTGACTGTGAATGGTGATGGTACATTTAGTAAGGCACTCACCTTGGCGGAGGGAGCCAATACGATCACCGTTGTGGCGAAAGATGGAGCGGGAAAGACAACCACGGTAACAAGGGCCGTCACTCTTGATACAGCAGCACCTGTCATCTCAGAGGTGAGTCTGGTGCCAAATCCGGTTGATGCTGGAAAAACCTTTGTTCTGTCTGTAAAGGTAACTGATTAAGGAGGGCCTATGGCGCAGATTGAGATCACAAGCGTAAATATAAGTAAAAATCCAGTGTCAGCGAAAGAGAGCTTTGTGATCTCCGTCCGGGTAGGGATCTGGGCGGAGCATCAGAATCGGCTGCCCATTAAGTTAGGAGGAAATAGAAATGACATTAAAAACTGATTATAAAGACGATGGCTTTGCAGGGAATCGAAAATACCGCATGATTACAAATGCGGATGGGACAATGAGCTTTGAAGACGTAACCCCCTATGATCCGGTAGGGGATAGTTTCGGGGCAAAAGATATCAATGATACAAATAAGGCCATCATTCGGCTTGATCACGTGACAGAGGTCACTCTCTCCGCATCAGGCTGGAGCAGCACTGCCCCATACTCTCAGGTGGTCAATGTGTCTGGCATAACCGAGAATGACAGACCCACGGTAGGCCTATACCTTCCGGTTGGGATTACCGCAGCAAATGTCTACTTGCAGGAGAAAGCTTATGCCTGTATAAACCGGGCGGTTTCTGGTGCAGGGAAAATAACAGTCTATTGCTATAAAAAGAAACCAACAACTAACTTTCAGATTCAAGTGAAGGGGGTGTAAGAATGGCAGAGTGTATTATTTTAAAAGGCGGCGGTGGTACCGATCTGGATGTTATTACTGCCGGTGCTGGTGATGTGGTAGCAGGAAAGGTTATTGTAGATAAGGAAGGAGATCCAATCACTGGTACTTTAGCTGAAATGAATGATGTTACATTCGGAGGAATTGGGGATGACGCTTATGTAACATCTCCAATTGTGGGTACTGGTCAAAATGCCAATGTAGGCGCGTTTGATTATAATCTTAATGGGTATAAAAAGGGAAAATTAAGAGTACACATACCAAATGCAATTTCTCCCAATATAAAAGCTGGTGTAAAAATAGGTGGGCCAAATGGTTATGTTGAGGGATCATTTACTTCTGATGCAACAGTTGGAGGGCCAGCCCATATATTGGCTGGCAAAACAGCATACGTAAATGGCTTTAAAGTAACAGGAAATATTCCTTCTCAATATGCAGAGATTGCCGGTGATCGAGTGTGGGCTACTGTCATGAGTAACTGGGCAGGAACCATTAATTTGGGCGTAAGAAATGGACACTACTTAAACGGAGTAAACTGGATTCAACAAGACATTCCAAATTATCAGGCAGGCAACATTAAGAAGGGTGTGAATATTGGTGGACTCGTAGGCACATGGGAGGGGTATGTGCCGGGAGCACAAGATTTATATTACTATGGTAATAACATTTCTGGATTCACTAGTAGATCTGGAATTGTATTCCAAGCAGGGCAACTGCTGGTACCCGGGGGTGTCCAAATTGGCTTGAAAAGTGGTGTTTGGGTGAATTTAGTGGGAAAAAGCCAATTGTTGGTGCAAGGGGTTGCATTTGCGACTCGTTATAATGTAGAGCTTAGATTGTCCGTGTCTGGTATACAGAGTTCTTGGGTAGGAAATACTGTGGCAAACAATGGTTTTATTGCTAGCATTCCTCTGTCCGCCTTACAAACATCTGAGTTTTTAGATATGAGATTTATGGATATGAATTGTACTGTTTCACGAATTTGGCTAACTTAAGGAGGTTATCATGAAAATATATACAGACAGTAATTGCGGAATTTTATCATTGGATGAAGAATCCGCCCATAATGAGTACTGTTTTGAAGTAGAACAAACAAGGGAAGAAATGTTCGGAAATTGGTGTGACGCCTGTATTCGGGGTTATAAATACGAGCCCCAATATGAAATGCTGTTTTTAGAAGACGGCAACCATGAAAGAGATGAGGAAACAGGGGAATTGCTTTACAAACTTGACGATCAAGGAAATAAGATCCTTTCAGGATATGCCTGTTATCCGTTCGTAGATTCCCATACCCTTATGTTGATTCAGAAACAGCACGAGGATTTCCAGCAGCAGCTCCAGGCTTTCAATGCCCAGACGGCATATATGTTCATGATGTCCGGGATAGAAATGGAGGCAGGAGATGAGTAAGAATTTTGATAAGGTAAAAGGTTTTTATGATGCTGAGCTTTGGTCCCTTGGCATGGTTCGGAATGCGATAGGGCGTTGGATCACGGCAGAGGAGTTCCAGGAGATTACCGGAGAAGAATATGAGAAAGCGTGAGGAATATGAAAATGAAAAATATCCTGTGTACGGTAACAGGAGCAGCGGGAAGCTTTATAGTATCATTATTCGGTGGCTGGGATACCGGGATCGGTACCCTGGTTCTTTTTATGTGCATTGATTTCTTTTCTGGATTGGCCGTGGCCGGGATTTTCAAGAGGAGCACAAAAACAGAGACCGGCGCCCTGGAGTCAAAAGCCGGCTTTAAAGGACTCTGCCGCAAAGGCATGACGCTCCTGTTTGTCTTAATTGCCTACCGCTTGGATCTGGCCATCGGAACCAACTACATAAGAGATATGGTGATTATAGGCTTCATGGTAAATGAGCTGATCTCCATCGTGGAGAATGCCGGACTTATGGGGCTGCCTCTTCCTGCAGCCCTCATTAAAGCTATTGATGTGCTTAAGAGAAAAGCTGAAGTAACAGAATAACTTGTTGTAACGTCACAACTTTTGGGCCCGGGATTTTCCTGGGCCTTTTCGATTGGAGAAAACTATGCAAATCAATAAATTACTTACATCTTATAATTACAATGCCGGTACCGCGGATCGCATCAAGTACATCGTAATTCACTATGTGGGTGCATTAGGCGGCGCGGAAGCAAACTGCAAATACTACGCTTCCCAATACATTGGAGCCAGCGCTCACTATTATGTAGGGTTTAACGGGGAAATATGGCAGTCCGTTGAGGAAAAGGATATTGCGTGGCACTGTGGAACCAAGAATGGATATAAACACCCGGAATGCCGGAACGCAAATAGCCTGGGAATCGAACTTTGTGTAAGAAACAAAGGCAATCAGGCGGACACAAGCCGGGACTGGTACTTCGAAGATGCTACGGTGAAAGCTGCCATTGAACTGACCAGGGAACTGATGGCGAAATATAGCATACCTGCAGATCATGTGATCCGCCATCATGATGTAACAGGGAAGATCTGCCCGAACCCTTACATCTACAATCATACACAGCATACCTGGGAGGCGTTTAAGACGGCCCTGGTTGAGAGACCGACAGAATATACCCCAGGCTGGAATCGGGACAAGAACGGCTGGTGGTATGCGGATACGAAGACCACTTACCATAAATCCTGCTGGCAGGTCATCAACCGCCATAAATACTATTTCAACCCGCACGGATATGCACTCACCGGCTGGCAGGTAATTAATGGCCAGGATTTTTATTTTGAACCGAGACCCGGGCATCCGCTGGAATGTTCCTTATATGTGTCCGATCGTCATGGCGTTCAGGAACCGGGAGAGTTTTAAAAGGTATAGACGGGGTGTATCCCGCCCCCCGCCCACTTATTATAGAAGAAATTATATCACTTTCTGACTGCATTTTGACTGCATTACATATGGTTTTGACTGCATATAGGTGGTAAAAGCTGGGGAGTCCCAAAGTCTCTCAAACCCCCGTTTTAAGCGAAAAACTGCCATTTTCAGGTAATAATTAAAATAACTTAAGAAAAAAGATAAAGATTTTTCACAATCAGATGGTATACTAAATGTGAGATCATAGGTGATTTAGAAAAGAAGGAAGAGGATGCTTATGAAAAAAACATGGATTATAGCATTAGCGGTCTGTGCCGCGTTTTTATTTACGGCTTGCGGAAAATCGGTAAAGAATTCAGAAAGTGTTGCAAATACGGTTACAGAAAGTACGGCTGCCGGTTCGGAAGCAACGGAGGCGGTAAACCAGGAGGCTCCGGGGAATGGGGAAGAATTTAAGATCCTCGTTGGTACGGTTAAAAAGGTTGGAGACAACTTAGAAAGCATGTCTGTTCAAAGCGGTGATAAGGAACTGACTTTTGATTTAAGCGGAACTGTGGTGGAGACCTCTTATGCGCTGGAGCCTGAAGTGAAGGTTTCCCTCATCTACAAGGGCGAGATTTCCGGTTCAGATACTGGGAATGCCAAACCCATTCTGGTGCTGGACGGGCAGGAGAATATGAAAGTTCAGGAAATGACCGGCAGTGTAGTGGATCAGGCAATGAGTACCTTTACGATTAAAACAGAATCCGGCACAGAGGTTGGGTTTATAAAAGATAACTGCGAGGGTCTTGACACGGATGTTCTTGGAACAGCAACCGATGGCAGCAACGGAAGCGGAGCCAAGGTGAAGGTAACTTATGTGACAGTAACCTATGATGCAGGCAGCAAATCCAATTTCCCCCTTAAGGTGGAAGCAGTAAAGTAAAAAGTGGTGAAGATCCCGGACAAGCAGGCGAAAATTATTTGGAACTTCTTCTTTCAAGATAAAAAGCTTGCAAATTCGGGATTTTCATGTACAATAATAGAGATGACAGAAGAAGGGGCCAATGGACCCCTATTTTAATGATTTTGGCCATCCGGCAATTCCCTGTAGACAGGAAGGGAGAGTTCCGGAGCGAATGATAACCAGATTGCAGAAAGGGAATTAAAGATGATCAGTGCACATAGCGTAACATTAAGACTTGGGAAAAAAGCATTATTTGAAGAGGTGAACATCAAGTTCACTGAAGGTAACTGCTACGGGATGATCGGTGCCAATGGCGCAGGAAAATCCACCTTCCTTAAAATACTTTCCGGTGAATTGGAACCCACAAACGGGGATATTGTTATTACACCGGGACAAAGGCTTTCTTTTTTAAATCAGGACCACTTTAAATACGATGGCTTTCAGGTGCTTGATACCGTTATCATGGGAAATGCCAGACTTTATGAGATCATGAAGGAAAAAGATGCCATCTATATGAAAGAAGATTTCACTGATGAAGATGGTATCAAGGCAGCGGACCTGGAAGGAGAATTTGCTACCATGAATGGCTGGGAGGCCGAGTCTGATGCTGCAAACCTTTTAAACGGCCTTGGAATCGAGACAGAACTTCATTATAAATATATGAGTGAACTAGATGGCGGGTCAAAGGTTAAGGTACTGCTTGCTCAGGCATTGTTCGGAAACCCGGACATACTGCTTCTTGACGAGCCTACCAACCACTTGGATTTAGATGCCATTGCCTGGCTTGAGGAATTCCTCATTAACTTTGAAAATACAGTCATCGTGGTTTCCCACGACCGTTACTTTTTAAATAAGGTCTGCACTCATATTGCTGACATTGACTACGGAAAGATACAGCTTTATGCAGGAAACTATGATTTCTGGTATGAGTCCAGCCAGTTGATGGTAAAACAGATGAAGGAAGCCAACAGGAAGAAGGAAGAAAAGATTAAGGAATTGCAGGAGTTTATCCAGCGTTTCTCAGCGAATGCTTCCAAATCCAAGCAGGCTACTTCCAGAAAGCGTGCATTGGAGAAGATTGAGCTTGATGATATCAAGCCGTCTAGCAGGAAATACCCTTACATTGATTTTCGTCCTGCACGTGAGATCGGCAATGAGGTGCTTTCTGTTAATGGCTTATCAAAAACTATTGATGGAGTTAAGATTTTAGATAACATCTCCTTCACCTTAACCCGTGAGGATAAGGTAGCCCTGGTCGGCCCTAATGAGCTTGCCAAGACTATTCTTTTCAAGATTCTTTCAGGAGAGATGGAGCCGGATGAAGGCGATTACAAATGGGGACTGACTACCAGCCAGTGTTATTTTCCCAAGGATAATTCCGCAGAATTTGCCAATGATGATACCATTGTTGACTGGCTGACCCAGTATTCTCCGGAAAAGGAAGCTACCTATGTGCGTGGATTCCTGGGCCGTATGCTGTTTGCCGGTGAAGATGGAGTAAAAAAGGTACGGGTATTGTCCGGTGGAGAAAAAGTGCGCTGCATGCTTTCCAAGCTGATGATTTCGGGTGCCAACGTGCTCATACTTGATGAGCCTACGGATCACTTAGATATGGAGTCCATCACAGCGCTGAACAATGGTCTGGTAAAATTCCAGGGAGTTCTGATTTTCTCCTCCCGTGACCATCAGATTGTTGAGACAACAGCCAACCGCATCATGGAGATCGTGAGCGGGCAGTTGATTGATAAGATCACCACCTATGACGAGTATCTGGCAAGTGACGAGATGGCCCGTAAGAGACAGGTATTTACTTTGACCGAGGAGCAGGTCGAGGAAAACAGATAGATTAAGTTTTACCGAGGCAGCAGCCTGGCACTTTTAGTTGTCAGGCTGTTTCTTTTTATCGTAATGGAAAGCCAGTCAAGGCAAAGCCCCCCAATAGGGGCTCTTTCCTGTTTCATGCAGCAGAACAAATGACAGAAACAATCATATTTTTTATTTTAGAGGTATCGTAAAGGCCAGAAAAATAGTATGATAGAAAAAAGGTGGATCAATGAACCACAGCGAAAGGATTTGAATTAACTATGGTTACGATGGAAGAGGTTGCTAAGGCAGCACACGTGTCACGTGCTACGGTATCAAGAGTTTTGTCAAATCATCCATCCATCAAGATGGAGACACGCAGCAATGTCATGTATTGGGTAAAAAAGCTGGGGTATGAACCGAATCAGGTAGCACAGAGTCTGGCTGGAAACAGAACTAATATTATTGGTGTATTATTTTCTGATTTATCCAACCCATTGTATGCTTCATTGATGACGGCAATTGTACATGAGGCTGAAAAATATGGATATAATGTTATTATTGGTGATGCCCAGAGGGAAAGGGCAAGAGAAACCAATATTATTAACGGGTTTAAACGGAGAAAAGTGGATGGTATCATTGTAAGGCCCATTGGAACGCCCAATAAGAAGCTGTACAGCGGTATTCATATTCCTGTTGTCAGCCTTTTTAAACAAACGGAAAAGAAAAATATTATAATCAGCTCGGAAGAAGGCGGCATTCAGGTAGCAAAGCATTTTCTGGAGTTAGGGCATAAAAATATCGGTTACATTGGGCCGTTAAAATCACTGGCAGGAAACAACAAATTAGAAGGTTTCCGGTCTGAGCTTGATAAAAATGGATTAAAATTAAAGGCTGTACTTGAATGCAACCAGCATGAGACAGTTGAAAACCAGAGAGCCTATGAAATCATTAACCAATATTTTAAGAGCCATGATCCGGGTAAAATCACAGCATGGTTTGCCCATAATGATATTGTTGCCAGTGATGTAATCAAGTCACTTGCTGAGCAGAAACTGCAGGTGCCAAAGGACGTGATTGTCTGCGGTTATAATAATACACTTTTAGCCAGAAAAATGATCCCCACCTTATCGTCGGTAGCGTCACCCATAGAAGAAATTGCAGGAAATGCGGTCCGTATGGTTCTTAACTGTATGAACGGAAATACCGGGGAGGAACTGATAGAATTATCTCCCATACTTGTAATACGTGAATCCACCTCCAGGGAAATATGCAAATAGCACAAAAAGACTAAGGAAAATATGTCATCATTTATAAAAAGTAAGTGTTGTCTTGACAGTTGGCTATTTATGTTATATTCTTTATACATACCAATGAACGCGCGTACATTGTTGCATAAATAAGGAGGATATGATGAGTAAAGAGAGACAAACAGCAGAACAAATCCTGCTCCATATCGGCGGTCAGGAAAATATTTTA
>JAEWRS010000053.1 GCA_023398855.1 Bacillota bacterium | reverse complement strand
CGTTTGCCTATCTCACGGGAAAAGGAGGTACCTTCCTTCAGACTTTTAAAACAGACTAATTCTCCATCAGCTGAACCTAAATAAGAATCCAGCAGGCAGACCTCATGCCCATTTTTCAGCAGAGCATCTGTGATCATGGCTCCTGAAGATAATGATACTTCTCTTTCCGGGCTGTAGCCGCCCGCTAACACTGCAATTTTCATTTCCATACCCCTTCTATTCATGAACAATGATTCCATACGGTCTATTATATACAGCACTTTTTATCATTTCTATCAATATAATGCTTTTTTTATTGCAAATAATGTTGTATTATAAAAAGCAGGAAAAGGAGGCATTTGTTTTATATGGATCATTACGAAAAACGGGGATATTTAAACAGCAACTTCCGGCTGTTTCATCTGGTTGATACTAAAAAGCAGGATTTTGAATACCATTATCATGATTTTGACAAGATCATCATCTTTATCCGTGGTTCCGTCACCTATCGGATCGAGGGTTGTGCTTATAAGCTGGAACCCTATGATATCATTCTGGTCCGCCATAACGATATCCACAAGCCTGACATTGATCCGTCGGTCCCATATGAGCGGATTATTGTTTATCTTTCCACTGGATTTTTACTGGCTTATCGTTCCGGAAGCTATGACCTGAGCACCTGCTTTCAAAAAGCAAGAGAGCTTCATTCCCATGTACTGCGGATCCATTCCATGGAAAAAAGTGATTTATACCACACTCTGACAAGCTTGGAATATTCCTGCACTCATGACGGCTATGCCAGGGACTTATACTGTCAGGTACTCTTTCTGGAATTCATGATCCAGCTAAACAGGGCTTCCCTGGCCAACCGGGTGCAATATTTATCCCCATCTACCACTGACAAACGCATTTTGAGCATTCTGGACTTCATAAACAGTCATTTAATGGAGGAGTTAACCGTAGACCAGATTGCAGAAGCCTGTTATATCAGCCGCTATCATCTGATGCACCTGTTTAAAATAGAAACCGGCTATACTCTTTTTGACTATATCACAGAAAAGCGCCTTGCTTTAGCAAGAGGGCTTTTAAAGACAGGCATACCAGTTACAGAGGCCTGCTTTGCCAGCGGCTTTAAAAACTACTCCACATTTTTCAGGGCCTATAAAAAACACTTTCACTCCTCCCCCTCTGAAACCGCAAAAAGTAATGGAAATATATAAGCTTTTCTTAAACTTCCCTGCATTCGTTGCAATGGCACAGAACTCATGCTATTCTAAGGATATCATATAATTTATGGAAATATGATGATAAAAGGAGGGGTATTTATGAGAAAAAGAAAATGGGGTATTGCTCTGTCTCTTCTGACAGCTCTCTTTCTGAGCGCCTGTTCCAGCAAATCTGCAACAATGGTTCAGGAGTCCGTGCCTGGTTATGAAGAAGCTAAGCGGGCAGAGGCGGGAGTTTCCATGGAAGCCGATATGCCGCAGCAAGACGCTGGAAATGGAAATGCAGCCGGAGCACTGGCAAGTGAAACAGGAACCAGCCCAATTCTTCCAGCGGGAAGAAAGCTTATCAAAAACATATCCATGAATGTGGAAACAGATGCATTTGACACCATGGTAAAGGAACTGCAGACCAAAATCTCTGAGCTTGGCGGGTATGTAGAGCGGTCCGATATGTCAGGCAGCCGCTTAGACATTGGAGGAAAGCCAATCCCCAGATATGCAGATATGAATATCAGGATACCCATGAACCAGATTGACAGCTTTATTAGCACAGTAGAATCCAATGGAAATGTTACGGATAAATCTGAATCCACCCAGGATGTCACACTGCAATACAGTGATTTGGAAAGCAAGAAAAAATCTTTGGAAATCGAGCAGGATAAGCTGTGGGAATTCCTGGAAAAGGCAGAATCCGTTGACACGGTCATCACCCTGCAGCAGCGGCTTTCCGAAATACGCTATCAGATGGAATCCATGGAATCCCAACTGAGACTTTATGATAATCAGATTGATTACACTACAGTTAACTTGACCATCAGTGAAGTGACAATATTTACTCCTGTGACTGCTGAATCAAGTGCTGCCCGTATCAGCAGGGGATTAAGTAATAATTTTAAAGCTTCAGCAGCCATAGTGACAAACCTTTTGATCGGTGTGATCATAAATATTCCCTTCTGGCTTCCCTTTGCATTTGTTGCAGGCTGCATGATATACTGCATCAGAAAGAGAAGAAGGAAAAAGAATTCTGATCTGCCACAGCTTAAGAAGGAAAAGGAGGGCACGACTGCTCCCTGAAAACATTGGAACTGTCTTTTAAAAACTATAGAAAATAAGCAGCAGGCATTTAAGGATTTTCCTTGAGCCTGCTGCTTATTTTTAATATTGCTTATTTGAATCATGTTTCAGCTCATCCATGTCTTCCATCGCTTTTCCACGAGCAGAAAAAGTACAACACCCCGGTCATACCAAAATAAAACCAGGTAGACGGATTACTGAACCAGGTGGTAAAAAAGGAAAGGATCATGTACATGGCAAATTGTGCATAAAATAAATAGCCCATGGGATTTCTCGTACGTTTTGCCAGACGCATAAGAAAAAATGCTGCTGCTCCCAGAATACAGCCAAAAACCAGAACGCCGACAATGCCGAAATCATAAAAAGAGTCATAAAACAGGGTGACAGTGGTCAGTTCCTCCTTTGTCACGTAGATAGGAAAATCTACAAGAGCTGGAACCAGGAACTTAAGCCCCGTGAGAGCCCATAAGGGGAAAAGCATCCGAAGTCCAAAGGTATGGGACGGAAGCCACTCCACAAGACAGTTAAAATTATCGTAGTTATTAGCGATATACATATAAGGCTGAGTAATAAATATGGGCATCTGACTATTCTTCATCTGGAATATACTGTTTAAGTAAGACACATCATGGCCTCTGGCAATGGTGAGAATTACATAAATGGGGATTATTCCAATCATTAGCCCCACTCCATAAGCGATTTTCAGCCTGTGCTCCATTGCAATATAGGTAAGAACCGCTAAACCCACAGCCAGAATCAACTGGAAGCGAGACACGCATAACACGGGAATGGCGCAAGCAATGACATCCATTAGGATAGCCAGAACCAGCCTTAAGCCGTTTCTCCCCTGTTCTACAGAAAAATAAAGAACTGACAAGGCCGGCACCAGAACACAGGATACGGTAAAATAGTGAATCCCGGTTATGTGAAATGTGGAGTAAGCATGAGGCATGCCTTTCACAAAGAAGGGAATGAACCCCAGCACTGCTGCTTCTGTAACAAAACCGGCAAGGGACACAACGGTGACAAAAACCATTGACAAAAAAAGCGGCCATTCATAGCCCTTAAAGCTGAACCAGCTGGACCGATGCCCTCCTGACTCTCCCTGCAGCTTTGCCATAAATTCAAACGTAACCCAAAATCCCAGGAATGCTACGAGAAAGCAGAGCCACGTAATAATATTCCAATCAAACGAAAGCTCCGAAAGCTTTAAACAGGCAATGCCTTCTCCGCCAACCCAGAACAGGGAAAACAAACCTCTTAAATGAATAATATTTTCGCTTCTGCTATAATCGCGCCAATACAGGAAAAGAGCTGCCAGCATAAGAACAATACCAGACAACCAGTAAAACCCTGCTCTTGCAAATAAATAAGAAGCCCCATAGCTGATTAAATATACGCTCATCGTATTTATTTCACTCCACTCCCCCCTGAGAAGAAAGACTTTAAGTAAAAGGACAGCTGCCGCTTCAGCTTCAGCTGCCTTTCCTCTCAGCGAATTTACTCTACATTGCTGATGAATTCTCTCATGTAATCTTCTACTTCTTTTACAGTGGCATAGGTCATAGCTTGTTCCGCCACTGCCTGCAGTTCTTTTGTACTGTAACCGGTGATCAGCTTTCTGGCATGAAGGATTGCCGATGCACTCATGCTGAATTCATTTAAACCAAATGCTAAAAGCAAGGGAATGAGCATAGGATCACTGGCAGCTTCGCCGCACATGCCAACCATGATCCCTTCCTTGCGCCCGCATTCAATGACATGGCGGATGCTTCTCAGCACCGCGGGATTTAATGGAGAATACAGATAAGACACCTTATCATTCCCTCTGTCAACGGACATGGTGTACTGGGTCAGGTCATTGGTCCCGATACTGAAAAAATCCACTTCCTTTGCAAAAACATCGGCCATCAGGGACGCTGCAGCTGTCTCCACCATAATTCCCACCTGAATATCCTTTTTATAGGCAAGTCCCTTTTCATCCAGCTCCCTCTTAAGCTCTTCCACAAGTGCCTTTGCTTCCCTGTATTCTTCCAGACAGGTAACCATTGGAACCATGATGCGGATATTGCCATAAGCACTGGCTCTTAAAAGAGCCCGGAGCTGAGGTTTGTAAACGTCTTCTTTCCGATCCAGGCAAAACCGGATAGCCCGGTATCCCAGGAACGGGTTTTCATCCTTACTAAGGCCCATGTACGAGATCTCTTTATCTCCGCCGATATCCAGAGTACGGATGATCACCGGCTTGCCGTTCAACGCAACAGCTACCTTTCGGTAAGCATCAAACTGCTCGTCCTCTGTAGGCATGGACGTACGGTCCATAAATAAGAATTCCGTCCGGAACAAACCGACTCCTTCTCCGTCATAATGGAGAACCTTATCTACATCCTCAGGCTTACCAATGTTGGCAACCAGTTCAATGGAGACTCCATCCTTTGTCACCGTAGGTTTACCAATATATTGTTCCAATTCCTTTTTTTCCTTTAAAAACAACTCTCTTTTTGCAGAATATTCCGACTTCACAGACTCTTCCGGGTTCACCATGACAAGACCCTTTGATCCGTCAAGTATCACTTCATCTCCGTCGGATACCTGACTTAAAAAGCCCTCCAACGCAACAACTGCCGGTATCTCCAAAGCTCTGGCCAGAATAGCGCTGTGAGAAGTCTTTCCTCCCAGCTCTGTGACAATTCCCACTACCTTCTC
>JAEWRS010000044.1 GCA_023398855.1 Bacillota bacterium | reverse complement strand
ATGTCACAGAAGCCCCTATTGATGCACTATCTATCATGTGTCTGCGTAAACATCAGGGCCACGATATTAAGGCAGCCAATTATATGGCCACCTGCGGCACCGGCAAAGATGCTGCTCTATATTTCAGGTTAAAATCTAATCCAAATATAAAAGAAGTCATCTTAGCCAATGACAATGACGATGGCGGGCAAAAAGCAAACCAGAAAATATTTAAAACGTTGCATAATGATTTTCCGGAAATCAAAGTAAGTTACATAAAGCCCAAGGAAAAAGACATCAATGAGTATCTATGTAAGTTTAATAAGGAAAAATGCGGACGAAACCCTAAGAAGCAAAAGGGACAGGAGGTGGAACGGTAATGGCAGATAAAAAAGCAAAGGAAATTAAAAATCTTGTTGAAGCGATCCTGAAAAAGCAAGAAATCTGCTATGATGACTGGTTGTATCAGCGTCACTTGGAATGCCTTGCAGAAAACTCTGAAACCGTACTCTCTGCACTTAATCAAGCTGGAAAGCAGTAGAACATATAAGGAAAGGAGCATTTATATGAACCTCATTACATCATCGACAATCAAACTCGCAGTTAGCCTTCCTTCCGGCTTATCCACTACCATCAACAATTTCATGACAGCTGGACAGATCATTGGTGGATCTTTGGCCAGCATTTTTCTATTAATCGCAGCTGTACAATTCATGTCAGGCGGCAGAAATGCAGTTGAAATGAGTAAAGTCAGAATTGTTTGCGTTATAGTCGGAATGGTTCTGGTCGCTGGTTGTTCAATAATTAAGACTTTTATTGACGGGCTTATCGCTTTTTAATTTATTCTTTTTGTGTAAGTCGGACTTTTTGTCCGACTTACCTATTTTAGGAGGTGACTTGTGTGGATCAATCAGAAAATTATCGGTCAAAACTACAGCGATTTTTATCTGATACCAGAGTGGTTATTATAACAGGTACATTAATATTTGGAATATTAATCCTTATCATAAATTTTACGGCCTCATCTGTGGTTGATTATTATAACATTTTAAAAGAAAGCTTAAGAGCTGGGGGTATAAAAGGGCAATCGCCATTTATAACACCAAATCCCTTTGTTTTTCGATCTTATTTAATGTGGGTTTACCTGATTGGAGGAATCTTCTGCTTTGCTTTTGCCGGGCGTGTTGCTTATTTGATGAAAATAAACTATACCCCTCTGAATCAAGATCAGCAAAAAGGTAGTCGCTGTTTCATAACAACAGATGAATTGAAACAAGAATACCGCAGCGTTCCTGAGACGAAAACACTATATGATGGGAAGGGTGGATTTCCCATCTCCCGGTATAAGGACAGGATCTATATCGATGACAGTCCGGTGAATAATCTGATTATCGGTACTACCCGCAGCGGTAAAGGCGAGTTGTTTGTTATACCGGCTATTGACATCTACAGTAGGGCCAAGGATGTAAAACATAAAGCAAGTCAGGTTATTGTAGATCCTAAAGGAGAGCTTTCAAGTGCGTCAAAGGAGGAATTAGAAAATCGAGGATACAAAGTATTGATATTTGATCTTCTACACTTCATGGGTATGTCCTATAATCCGTTACAGCTTGTCAAAGAGGCATACCAAAACGGTGACAAAGCAGAAGCGCAACTACTTGCAAATACATTGTCAAATATCATGTTTAATGATCCGACCGCAAAGGATAAAACGTGGAACAATTGGAGCATGGCACTTACTAACTCCCTGATTCTTGCTGTCACCATTGATTGTTGCTCGGCAGCAGACAAATGCACAAATAAAGAAGAAAAGAATGCCTGGTATGATAAAATCAATATGTATTCCGTTACCCGATTATTGGTTGATCTTGGCGAAACAGATGAAACCGAAGAAGAAGACAACCAGAAAAGCCAATTAGATAATTTCTTTTCACATAGGGACCTGAACGATATAGCCCGCATACAGTATTCCTCCGTCGCTGCCGCCTCCGGTAAAACAAAAGGTAACATTTACGCGAATACCTTAGCAGTCCTTATAAAATTCACTATGGAAAACATTGCAAAAATGACTTCAAAGAACAGCCTGAATCTGGTAGATATTGGATTCAATAAAGATCATCCGACCGCCGTCTTTTTGGTAATGCCGGATTACGATACCTCAAACCATTTTTTAGTGACAATGTTTATAAGTCAATTATACTACATTCTCTCAAAAACCAGTTCTATGTCTGATGGCGGAAAATGTTATCGTGAAGTTATTTTTCTTTTAGATGAATTTGGGAATATCACGCCGATTCCAGACATGTCAAACATTGTTACCGTGTGCTTAGGACGTAATATCCGTTTTGACCTAATTGTTCAGGCATATTCACAGATTTACAGGCTTTACGGAGAACAGGACGGGAAAACCATTATTGGTAACTGTGGAAATCAAATCTACCTGTTGACCATGGAACTGGATACAGCAGAACGATATTCCCGATTGATTGGAAACAAGACTATTACGGTATCTTCGCGCAGCTCGGCTGCAGGAAACAGCTTATCTTTGGATAAAAATATTACAGAACACATTGACGCTCAGCCGTTGTTGAATCCCAATCAATTAATGGAATTTATGCCCGGCGAAAATGTAGTAGTGCGCGTGACAAAGCGCGAGGATTTAAAGCATAACAAAATTCGGCCAAACCCCATTTTTAACCATAATGAAACGATTATGAAATACCGGTATGAATATCTAGCAGACGTATTTGACACACAGAAATCCTTTGAAACGCTTAATCTATCCGGCTCCTGTATTCATAAGGATGTGCAACTGGGAGAAATCATGTATAAACCTGTGCTGAGTGTTAACGAAAAGGACACAGTATCAACCGAAGAGTCAATTGAAACACAGCCGTTGTTCGAGGTTCTTTCCGATCAGAAGCGTGAAACCATTTTAAACTTTTTAGCAAGCAAAGACATTGATTTGGATATGGGGATGACCATATCCGGATTTGACCTGTATCTGCAGGATTTATTGGACTCAGAGCAAATACCGCAGCAAATGTACGATGATATCTACAACGTTTTAACTCCGGCACCCGAAAGAGGTGAGGCTTTTGAAATGGACTAAAAACAATAAACGCTTATCAGCTTTTTTTGCTTGTCTTTTGTTAATTCCTCCTATGACTGCTTTTGCAGACACCAAATCAATATTAAATCAGTTTGGATTGGAATCCAACAACCCCGTACAAAACGTTTTACGGCATTTCGCCTGGTCATTGGCAGTGGGGCTTCATTGGCTTGTAGGCGGCTTAGAAGATGTTGTTTACAACATTAATGGTACTCTAGGCGGCTTTTTTACCAGCAGCGCCGTAAAGGAGTTACAGGATAAGGTTCTACCAATTGCGGTAGCTTTAATCGGCGTTTTAATACTATTTATCGGAATTATGACAATGATCAAACCGCAGCAGGCAACAAATATTATTTCTAATTTTATAGTCGGCGTTGCTGTCACCATAGCGCTGCCGACGCTCCTGACAGCCGCATACAGTTTCACGGATCAGGTTATCACTTATATCAACACGGGTTCCTCTGGACAAATACAATCGCTTTCCGACCGTATTCTTGTGGACAATGTTACTGATATGACCCGATACGATCAGGAGGGCTTCAAAAGCACCACCCTCAAAT
>JAEWRS010000492.1 GCA_023398855.1 Bacillota bacterium | reverse complement strand
CTACATCACTTTGAGTCATTCTGGTCCCCCAGGTGGATTTCCAGAAAGTGACCCACGCAACCGGCATCTGCCAAAGCAAAACCGCTTCATAGTACAGACAAAAGACCAGGCCAAAAATCCAGGTGGTGCTTCTTCGCAGCAGCATCTGGGCCATACTCATCAGAAATGCCATCAGCAGAAGACCTACCAGAAATGTGGTTGGGAACACATGGCGGGTGATCGGAACATAAACCAGATTATACAAAACAACAAGCGGGGCCAAAACAGGCACAAGCAGACCGATATAAAAGAGGACCGCTGCAAATGGTTCCTTTCTAAACATATAGCTTCCTGCAATTAATGATTCTCTCAGCCAGGAACGTTTCCATCTCATCTGCTGTTTTAAAAACACCTTATATTTATTAGGAACTATGGTCTGGCAGACTGCACTGTCCTGATACGATGTCCTGTGGTGTTTTAAAACAAAGTTGGTCATAGCCCGGTCATCCCCAAAGGTTGCCTTCTGGCCTAAAAAGCTTTGATTCAGCCAGCGATCCAGATTGTCCATGACAATCTGCTTTTTATAGCAGGCCAGAGGACCTGACAAGCAGGTAACTACGTCAAAATAAGCTTCCGCAGCTTTCAAAATCCGAAAGGCGATGTAATACCTGACTGACTGCATCTTTGTCAGGCCGTTGGTATAGGTATTGGCTACATCCGTCCTCCCGGACACCCCTCCCATTTTGGGATCCTTAAATGGCTGTACCAGGTTCCTGATGGCAAAAGGGTCTAAGAAACTGTCTGAATCCACGAATACCAAAAGCTCATGCTTTGCCTCCACAGCGCCCGCCGCCAGAGCTTCCCTCTTTCCTGAGTTCTTCTCTAACACGATATATTTCAGCCTGGATCTGGTTTCAAACTGCTCCCCCTCCCGGTAAAGCCTTTGGACAATTTCATCTATTTTTTCCACAGACTTATCGCTGGAGCAGTCATCAATGATAATAACTTCCAGCTTATCCGCAGGATAATCCTGATTAATACAGCTAAGAATGGTCCTTTGTATCCATTCCTCCTCATTAAAACAGGGAATCAGCACCGTCACTCCCGGTGTAAAATCAACATCAAGGGGAATTTCCCTGTACAATGCCCCAAACAAATAACGGCTAAGTAAAAACACGGCAGCCATAATACTGTACAAATACAGTATTTTATTAAATCTGAAATAAATTACGCTTTCAGCACGCATGAGAATTACAAAAATACTGATAAAAAACAACAGCATGCTTGATATCATCAACATATACCTGCCCTTTTTCTTTGAGGAATAAAGGGACAGGGGCATGCCAAAAAGAAATCCACAGTGAAAAGTGGAATCCTCCAGCAGCTGGACCCTGGCAATGGAAGCATCGGTTTTAACCTTCATTTCCAGCCCTTCAGGCAAGGTCCCTGGCAGGATCTCAAATTTGAGCAGGACTTTATCTGCTTTCTTCAGCGTTTCCATCGCTTCCCTGGTAGGTACCATTAATAAAATTCCTGTCATGGAAATGTCCACACCTTTGCAGACCATGCTTTTCTTCGTCTTTCCTAAAGTGCATATCACTTCCACATCATAATCAATCTTGTATCTTAATCCTGCCTGTTTCTGTGCAATATACTCATTAATATTGCTGCTGCCGTAATTTTTCCCCCTCCTGTCAACATTAGTCCTAACATTGGTCTTATCCGGAACATTGGACAGCATCCTTCTGTCATCTTTTAATTTCAGTAGAACGTCCTCTGAAACCTGTCCTTTTCCTTTTTTATTGCGACGAAGATTCATCTTGTTTATCATCCCTATTCAGCTCGCTGGCAGTTGCTATTTTAGTTTCTGCCACAGCCGCCTCTGCAGGTGTAGCTCTTTTCTCCAATGGTTTCGTTAAATAGTTGCTTACTTTATCAAACCGGTAACCCTGATTGATTAATTCGGGGATAACAAGGTCCAACGCTTTCGCTGTAATATCCGGATCTGCAGAAGGCACATTGGAATCATCAGACATATGCAGAACCATAACGCTTCCATTACGCAAAGAATATCTGGATCCGTCACCTCTCTTTATTCCCTTTAACAGCTCATCAGCCAGTTGCCTGGGCGTCTTTGCTTCATAATCATGACTGCTGAAATCGCCGCTTACAATGTATTCAAATCCCATATCAAAGATAGATTCCATGCCGTTCTTACTCATAGCCAGAGTCGGGGGACGGAATATCTTTGTCAGCACAGGCTTTCCGTTTGCTGACACGTCTCCCACAACGGAACAGAGTTTTTTATAAGACAGGGCTAAATCAGCCATTCTTTCTGCCTCAACCTGGCTGGTTAAAGAATTGTAAAACGGCCTCTTTTCCCGTCTGGATTTGATCTCATCATAAATAGCATAGGGAAGATGTCCATCTGTGTGAGTTCCGATATCGTGGCCTTCTTCTGCAATGGATCTTAAGAGGTTTGGATTCTCCTCAATACGGTTGGTCCTTACGTGAAAGCTTGCCTTGACCCCATATTTTCTCAGTACATATAAGATCTGGTTGATGGGCTTATCGGATCCCCAGTCATCAATCGTCAAAAATAACACTTTTTCGTTAGTAAACCTTCCGGTTATATCAATCAGCTTCAATTCTCCCTGGGAAAATCCGGGAAGCACATTCTCGTCGCTGTAATCGGGGTTTCCCACATACCGCTTCTTCATGATCTCAAACTTTTCCGCTTCCGAAAACCAGGCCATATGCCCTGGAGTAATATCGCCTACCCCTGTCTTATAATCAGCTTCTTTTACCGGATACTGATAAATACCCGGACTGTTCCTCAATTGTCCTACGCTGACTATACGGTACTGTGATCCGTTGTTCTCTACCCCATCTTCAAAGGAAATGGTCTGAACCCGGTTCTTATAAACATCCAGAAGCAGATTACCGATCAGGCTTTTGTCATTGTAATAATCCATCCGGAAATAGACAATGTAACCTCTCCTTGCAGATATATTTCCTGCATGAAAGGAACTGGACAAAACAGCTTCCAGAGTTCCGTCTGATCCTACTTTGGAGTTTGCCATAGAAAGATCCTGCCATACCACCGTACAGCCTGCACTGGCAATGGCTTCTGACATCTCACTGGTAATCTGTGCATCATAAGGGTATCTGACCAGTACAGGCTGTACCCCAAATTCCTTGTTTAGCTTTTCCTGCATGTTAATCAGACTCTGGTATACAGATTTAAAGCTATCACCACTTTTACCCGTAAGGCAGAGCCCGATTTCATGCCCCCGGTTCAATATCTGTCTGATCTCTTCCTTATTCTGAGCAATCTCTTCCTCTGTCACAAAAAATGTGCCTTTTCCCTGAATCTGGTCCATCTTTTCCAGCACATCATACAAAACCTCTGTCCGGCTGATCCCTGAAAAAGTAAAAGAAAGCTCCTGGCTGGTGCTATGTACGGTATAAACTGTTTCGGCTTTCCTGCCTTGATTGTTAACCCTGACCTGATTAAAATCAATGGCACTGCCGGCCGCTTCTCTGGACGATGCAGATGCAGGTGGAAGTATACGGGATGTATCGTGCATATTGTTTATCATTTCCTGGAGAAAAGAAACCTTGTAATTTTTGTTACCCAGATACCCCAGCACATATTCCACCGCCTCTTCCACATCATCACTGACATCCAGCCTGAAGTGGACAATCTCTCCCTTACGGATTCCTTTCTTAAAATATGCTTTTATTTCCTCCGGGGATCTCTCTGCTGCCATTGGATTTTTCGTATAAGTGACAACATCATAAGAAAGAGCTGACGCCGCCTCCCGCACCAAATCATTATACTTTGCGTAAACAGGCATAAAGAGCTTTGTAACAACTCCGTATTTCTCCTTCAATAATTTGTCGTTTTTATATATTTCAAAACAGATACTGGAAAAATCCATATCAGACAGATCTTTTCCGGTCAGACCTCCATTGCCGATCTCATGGCCCTGGGCTATGATTTCCTTTACACTGTCTTCACATTCTTCCAGTTCCTTACCCGTGATAAAGAATGTAGCCTTCCGATTGTTTTCTTTTAAAAGCAGTAAAATTTTATCCAGATTTTCCTTGCTTCCTATTCCTCTGAAAGTCAGGCCAATGTCTCCGTTTATGCTGCCCGAGGAATAAATTGGGGAAAGCTTCCCCTGGTTTTTCTCTCTTAACGCAGAAAAATCCATGGCAAAGTCCTGATCCTGATATTTAGGGATCTCCTGGGCAAATGCAGTTTGAAACCCTGTTTCTTTCAAAGCCTTTGAAAGCCAGCCTATTACCTGAATCAGATGCTCTTCTTCTGATTTATTGCCTTTCTCCTTTTCCGCCTCCTCATGGATGGGATTGTCCCCATCTTCCTGCGTGGAGATTTCCTCTACCTGTTTCCCATACTCTGCCTCGTTGAGTATTCCTGACATCTTAATCGTAACAATGCTCCCCCACTTCAGCCCCTTTACGTAATCCAACGCCTGTTCATAGCTGGTAAAACTCTGGTAATTCAGATATTTCCTGCTCTCCACCACATATTCAAACCCACATGCAGAGGCCGCTTCTAAAAGCTCCTTGGAGCTATGGGGAAGGGTCCCCTGAAGAAGCTTTGGCGTCTCTCCTGTAATCTGATACAAAATGCGGTTTGCCTTTGCAAGATTTTCAATTAATTTCTCTTGGGACAGATTTTCTAACTCTTTCTCCCCTTTTAATCCGCTGCTGCCGATCTCGTTCCCCTGTTCTTTTATTTTCAGGATAAAGTCAGTGTCCTCGGCAGCGGTCATTCCGGATACCATAAAGGTAGCCTTCTGACCGTTTTCCGACAGTAGCTTTAGGGCTGTATCATTGGTTTTACTATTGCTGGAACCTAAAAAATTAATGGCGACCACCTTTTTCATGGTATCCACGTCCGTAGCAATCTGGGCTTTCTGATCTTTGTTTTTTAATTGGTCAAACGCGCCCTTTATATCATGGGAAGCATCATACAGAATCTGTCCAGAAGGAAAACTGCCTGCTTCCATTGGCTTTAGCTTTGCCGCGGCAATGGCTATGGCAGAAGTAAAGGTGAGCAAAACTGCTGTTATCTTCAGATATCCGCCATACCGTCCTAAACCGTTTATTTTCGTGGGGGTATTAATAGATTCTGCTGGAGTGGCCAGTGATTCTTCCTCAAGAGATAGCATATCCATTAATTCTTTTGTAATAGAACTGACTTTGTCTTCTTTGATTACTTGTGAATGTTCCCTATGCTCCTTGTTTTTTGGGGAAACAGGTGCCTTTTCAGCAGGGACTGCTTCTTCCAGGAGTACGCGGATCAGAAGTTGATATTCACTTACCATATCGTAATCGCCATTGTCGCAGAGTATGGTTAAGTTTTCTGCATCCTTGAGCACTTCTTCCCTTATCAAGTCAATTTCATCACTATGGGTATGATATATAAATTCATGATAACCGGCACTGTCAAAATAACGTTCATAGCCGGAAAGGAGCACTTCACCTCCATGACTGCGGATCCATGCTACTAGATTTGAAACACAAGTATATAGGAATTCCAGCCTGCTGAGATTTTTTATATTGGAAGCAACCTTCGGTGCCTCCAAAGGAATCATTTTGGAATACTTTTTGGTCAGGTTTTCCATTTCCTTCGACAGTTCCATGACGCATTCCCGGATTAAGTCTTTGCCGGTCATGATCTCATGGGTGTGACAGCGTAAACGGAAGCTGGACAATTCCTTTTCATTCAGCAGATATTCCTCAATATCCGCCGCATGAAGGGCATAGGAAAAGCGAAGGTCAAGCATCGCAGACTCAAGCAATTCTGCATCTGCCATGCCAAGAAGCTCTTTCAAAACCAAAGCGCCAACCATAACTTTTACAGATTCATTGGGACTGGATGCCTTTTTGCCGTAAAGTGGTGAGAATATACGTTCGTCAATGATCGGAAACAATCGCTCCGCAAAATCCTTAGCCCAAGACTTCTCCAACATTTCCTTTTTGCGCTCTGTCATCTTGAACTGAACATCAACAGCTTTCATCCTTTCGGTCACCTCACTTCATTTTATCCCATATCACAATATAATTCCTTTTTAAAGACTCCAATAAAAATAGCCTGATTCCCTCAGTTGCTTTCCATTTAAGATGTTTTTCACATCAATAACAACTTTTCCCGAATCAGGAAAATCTCCAAAAAAACCACCTAATTGCTCTGTATTAAATTCTAAAAACTCTTTATGAGAAACAGCAAATATAATCCCATCTGCTCCCCTTACTTCATCCACCCTGACAACCTGTATCCCGTAATCTTTCTCCACCTGTTCTCCAAGATAAGGATCCACTACCTTTACTGAGATCTCATAGGATTTCAGCCTTTCCACAATATCCAGAACCTTAGAATTCCTGATATCCGGACAGTTTTCCTTAAATGTAAATCCAAAGATATAAACAGACGCATTCTTTACCAGCTTATTTGCCTTGATCAGCTGTTTAACCGTCATATCAGCTATGTATTCCCCCATGCTGTCGTTAATCTTTCTGCCGGATAAAATAATCTGTGAGTGATACCCCAGACTCTCAGCCTGATAGATAAAATAATATGGGTCGATTCCGATGCAGTGGCCGCCAACTAATCCCGGTGTAAATCCTAAGGCGTTCCATTTCGTGTTCATAGCCTCCAGCACTTCCTTTGTGCTGATCTCCATCTTATCAAAAACAACGGCCAATTCATTCATAAAAGCGATATTAATATCTCTCTGTGCATTTTCCACTAATTTGGCTGCCTCCGCAACCTTAATACTTCCTGCACGGTAAACACCCGCTTCAATAATCAGTTCGTAAATCCTGGCAATCTCTTCCAAAGTGTTATCATCTATTCCTGATACAATTTTTACAATATTGCTTAATATATGTACTTTATCTCCAGGGTTAATTCGTTCCGGAGAGTATCCCACCTTGAAATCCCTTCCGCAGGTCAGCCCTGACAGCTCCTCTAATATAGGAACACAAATATCCTCTGTTACCCCTGGGTAAACAGTGGATTCAAATACTACGATACTTCCCTTTGACAAATTTCGCCCTACAATCTGGCAGGCACTGGTTAATGGTTCTAAATCCGGGGTCTTATCCTTGTGAATGGGAGTAGGAACAGCCACCACAAGAAATTTAGCTGTCTTCAGCCTTTTTTCATCCGAAGTAAATTCAATGTCCAGATTCTTAAGGTCTTCCCCTACCTCATTTGTAGCATCAATACCCAGGGAATAAGCTTTTATCTTTTTTGCGTTGATATCAAAGCCAATGGTATTAACCTTTTTGGAAAATGCTGCGGCAATGGGAAGTCCCACATACCCCAGCCCAATAACTGCTATGGTTTCTTTTTTATTAATAATTTTATCGTATAGCGTCATACTTCCTCCCCTTCACAATATGGCACCTTGCAGTAAGCTGCACAGAAGCAGATCATAAGTAAATAAATAACATTTCTAGAAAAATCTCTGATAGTTGTATAATATCACCCAATTACCCTTTGCGCAATAAGTATTTCCCACCTGATTCAGTCCATAGCAGTACGGGCCAGTCAAAATGGCGGTACACCATTTTCACTGGCCCAGCTGCAACACTCACTCATTGATTCTTTTACATATAAATTCTAAAATCCGTTTTTTTCATTTTTATGGAAATAGCATTCCTGATTGCCCACATGTCTGTTTTCACCAGAATCTTGTCTTTCACCAGACATTCTCCTGCTACGTACACTGCTTCCACATTAGAGGCATTTGCACTGTAAACCAGGGCTGAATAGGGATTATAAACCGGAAACATATTAACGGAACGTGTTTCAACCAAAACCAGGTCTGCCTGTTTTCCCGGCTCCAGGGAGCCTGTGAGATTATGAAGGCCAAGTGCTCTTGCTCCCAGGACCGTGGCCATGGCCACAATGGTTTCCGCCGGAAATGCGCTCCGGTCTTTTGTCTCATTTTTATGAAAATCTGCACAAAGCTTCATTTGAGTCATAATATCCAGGGTATTCCCGCTGGCAGGTCCATCTGTCCCAAGGCCTACGGGAATTCCCAGGCCAAGCATAGCACTTACGGGAGCAACTCCCTTTGCTGCCTTTGTATTGGATCCGATACAATGAGCCACTTTTGCGCCTCTTTCTTTAAAAAGCCGCAGATCTTCTTCCGTCATATGGATGCAGTGAGCTGCCAGGGTCTCTTCTCCCAATACGTTGATACTATCTAAATACTGAACCGGAGACATATCATATTCCTTCCGGAAATAGTCTGTTTCATAATCCATCTCAGCCGTATGAAGAGTATAGGGAACCCGGAAGGTATTATCAAGGCGGTAAGCCTCTTTAAGCAGCTCTTTCCCGCAGGTGCTGGTCCCATGGGGAGCAATACAAGCGGAAATCCGGGGATGGGACTGATATTTTTTAATCAGCTCTTCCCCATAAGCCAGTGCTTTAAAAGGATCGGTAAAATCACAGGCACCTGCTTCCATCAGGGTCTGCCCTGCAATCCCTCTCATTCCCATCTCATCCATGGCCCTGGCGGCCTCTGCCTCAAGGTAATACATATCAAGGGCCGTTGTCACTCCACCAAGAAGCATCTCCCCGGCCCCATAGCGTGTAGACAAATAAACAAGCTCCTCATCCATTGCCTTTTGCTCCATGGGAAGCAAAAAAACCCGGAGCCTGTCCTTACAATCATCCCCAAGCCCTCTGAAAGGAATCATTCCCATATGAGTATGAAGGTTCACCATTCCAGGCATCACAATGCCATTCCTTCCATCCACTGTTTTGACATTCCAAGGTTCTGTGTCTTCCGGCAAATCCTTCATATCTCCCACTGCAGTGATAAGGTCATTTTCAAACATCACAAAACCGGGATCATGGACTTCCCGGTGCTCATTCATTGTTAACACAGTTACATTTATAATTATCGTTTTCACACTTATCAACCTTTATCTTGTTGTTTTCTCCACCAATGGAACCTTTTTCCTGGTCATTACATCTAACAGACCCTTATCGCTTATTTTCAGCTCCGGCGAAACCAAGAGCGTCAGGGTGGAAACAGACATGATGACATTGCTGTTCACATACCCCATTGCTTCTATTTCTGATCTCACCTCTGCCAGTTCCTCCGAGAGCTTTGAAAGGCTTCCGTCGTATAAAATTCCTCCTACGGGAAGTGGTGCAGAGGCTGTAATTTCCCCTTCCCTGGCTGTAACGTAGCCTCCCTGCATATGGACTACTCTGTTTTGTGCCAGAACCATGTCCCTTACAGAGTTTCCCAGAACCAGCAGATTATGGCTGTCGTGACTCCAGGTAGTGGCTACGGCTCCAGGCGACTGCAGGGCATGTTCCACAAGACCATAAGACACTGCTCCTGTTTTTCCATAACGTTCAAATACCACCGCAAGGCAAAGACCAGCCTCCTGCCAGCAAATTCTTTTGTCGCGGATAGGAATGTCCCGTTTTACATGCCGGACTCTTGTTCCGGACTCCTGGATCTCCATAACATTAACAGTTGCCAGCCCTTCCCGTATATCGCAGCGGTCTAAATCAAAGTCAGAGGCAAGGGCAAGACGGCATTTTACTGACTGATAAAAATGATCCGGAAAAACAACTTTTCCGGAATTCGCATATTTAATATGCTTTTTTCCGTTTTTATATACAGCGGAGGGACAAAAGCTCTCCAGATCCTCAAGTACAACAAAATCTGCCAGCTTACCAGGAGCAATCATCCCCCTGTCATCAAGATCCATTCTCTTAGCAGGGGTCAGGGTGGCACAGTAAATAGCCTTTTCTACGGGCATTCCCTGCTTCACTGCCAACCGCAGGATCTGGTTTAAATGCCCCTTAGCCAGATGGTCTGGCATCGTGTCATCCGTTACAAGGGCCACATTTTCATATAGTGCATGGGACACAACTGTTTCCACCACATCAGGTGTCAGGGATTTTGCCTGCAGCTCTAAAAACATACCCATGTCCGTCTTTTCCAGAACAGACAACCTGGTCTGCTGGGTATGATCTGCATCCACTCCGCCCCTGATAAAGCCTGCCAGGGCTTCTCCCGACAAGGCAGGAC
>JAEWRS010000484.1 GCA_023398855.1 Bacillota bacterium | reverse complement strand
GGACGATATGGGCAGGTTCTCTATTTCCCTTTTGTCCGGCCACTTAGGAGGGGCCAATGAACTGGCAAAACAGTTGGCAGAGCTGACAGGCGCTCAGCCGGTCATTACCACGGCAACAGACAACCACGGCAAATTTGCAGTGGATTTATTTGCCAGGGAGCAGGGACTGGTCATTACGGAATTAAAGAAGATAAAAGAAATATCCTCTGCCATCCTAAAGGGGGAAAACATAGGATTTCACTGTGATTTCCCTGTTTCAGGAAAGCTTCCGGAGGGGCTTGTTAAGGGGAAAGCCTTCCGGCAAAACCTGTTGATCACCATCAAGGAGGAGCTTTCAAAAGATGCGCTTAAGGAGACTCTCAAGCTGGTTCCAAGAATTCTTGTTTTGGGAATCGGCTGCAGAAGAGGGGTTCCCGTTGAAACTGTGGAGCGGGTGATTGGCCAGGTTTTTAAGGAATGGAATTTATCCCTTGAAGGCCTGGCTGCATGTGCCAGCATTGATATAAAGAAAGAAGAAAAGGGCATCTGCCAATTTGCTGCAGCAAAAGGAGTCCCGTTTTATACTTACCCGGCAGAGGTGCTTGCAGAAACAGAAGGAGAATTCTCTTCCTCTTCTTTTGTAAAACAGGTCACTGGAGTGGATAATGTATGTGAGCGGGCAGCTCTTGCCTGTGTAAAGGAACTGGGAGGCGGGAAACTTCTGGTGAAGAAACAGGCATTGGAAGGAGTAACGGCTGCAGTAGCAGTCCGGGACTGGAAGGTAGAATGCTTGATTCGTTAGGAGACAAAATATGACAAAATCAGGAAAGCTTTATGTGGTAGGGATCGGTCCTGGTTCCTATGAGGATATGACCATAAGGGCTGTGAAGGCCTTAGAAGAGAGTGAGATTATTGTAGGGTATACGGTATACATCGATTTGATTAAGGAACACTTTCCTGGTAAGGAGATGCTTTCCACGCCCATGCGCAGGGAACAGGAACGGTGCGGGCTGGCCATTGAGGCAGCGAAAAAGGGAAAAATTACTGCAATGGTATGCAGCGGAGATTCAGGAGTCTACGGCATGAGCGGATTGATTCTTGAGATGGCCCGTTCAGAGGAAGGACTGGAAATTGAGATCATACCCGGTGTGACGGCAGCCTTAAGCGGCGGTGCTGTTTTAGGCGCTCCTCTTGGACACGATTTTGCTGTAATCAGCTTAAGCGACTTACTCACTCCAATGGAATTCATTGAAGAAAGACTGAGAGCTTCCGCTCAGGCGGATATTGTCATCTGCCTTTATAATCCTTCCAGCAAAAAAAGGGCTGGTTATTTGAAAAGGGCCTGTGAGATCGTTATGGAGTCCAAAAGCGGGTCAACCGTATGCGGTCTTGTGAAAAATATAGGCAGGAATGAGGAGGAAATGGCGGTCATGACGCTGGAAAGCTTAAGAGATACCAGGACAGATATGTTTACCACCGTTTATATAGGAAATTCCATGACAAAATTAATAGACAACAGAATGGTAACGCCAAGAGGCTATAAAAATGTGTAGGGTCCTGATTTTCGGCGGCACAGCAGAGGGCCGTATCCTGGCGGAATACTGTCACGAAAAGGAAATACATGCATGGGACAGCGTTGCAACCGGATATGGAAGAATGGTTCTTTTGGAGAGTCCATATCTCCATATCCATGAAAGCCCCATGGATGCTCATGAGATGGAACGGTTTATAAAACAAAGGGGAATTACCCTTGTGCTTGATGCCACTCACCCTTATGCTGTCCTGGCCAGTGAAAACATACGCTCAGCCTGTGAACGGGCAGGAATTTCCTGCAAAAGGATCGTAAGGGAGTCCTCCCAGGGACCGGATCAGAAAGAGGGAAAGATCCTGTGGGTGGGCGCCATAGAGGAAGCAGTCCTTGCCCTCCAAGGGGTTTCCGGAAACATTTTAGTCACAACGGGAAGCAAGGAGCTTAAAGCCTTTACCAGTCTGGATTCCTGGGAGGAGCGGGTGTATGCCAGAGTGCTGCCGTCCCTGTCCGTAATCTCTGCCTGCGAGGAAATGGGATTTAAAGGAAAGCATCTGATTGGCATGCAGGGCCCTTTTACAGCTGAAATGAACCGGGCCATGATACGCCAGTATGACATCAGCTGCCTTGTGACAAAGGAAGCCGGAACCGCGGGAGGCTTTCCGGAAAAGATGGAGGCAGCATCAGAATGCGGAATCATGACAGTTGTCATCGGGCGCCCGGAAAAAGAAGAGGGGATTCTTGTCAGACAGGCGAAAAAGCTTTTAGCTGATGATAAAGAAGAGGGCTTATGCCAGACCATGTCAGGACCTTGCCGGACTGAAAAGAGAAAGGTATTTTTGATTGGAACCGGCATGGGCGGAGAGGACCAGATGACCCTAAGGGCATGGAATGTATTAAAAAAATGCGATGTGGTATTTGGTGCGGAGAGGCTGCTCTCCGGCCTTTCCCAGGCAATTCCAGTGGCAGTTAAAAAGCCCTTTTATACCAGCAGAGACATCCTGCCCTGGCTGGAACAACACAGGGAGTTTACCAGGATCGGGATTTTGTATTCCGGAGATACGGGCTTTTACAGCGGAGCCAAACAAATGGCGGAGGCTTTGGCAAAGGAGCCTCAGGACCAGATCTATGATACGGAGATCCTGCCGGGGATATCATCGGTTTCCTATTTATGTTCCAGGCTGAAAACCGGTTGGGAGGATGTGAGCCTTGTGAGCCTCCATGGCAGGACCTGTGACATCATTGAAGAACTGACCCTTTATTCCAGGGTGTTTTCCCTTCTTGACGGGACCAATACGGTGAAAAGTCTGTGCAGCCTCCTTAAAGAGCATGGGCTTTACAAAGCCAGGCTGTCCGTGGGAGAACGGCTTTCTTATCCTGATGAGAGGATAACCGTTGGAACGCCAGAGGAACTGGAAGGGCAGGAGTTTGATATATTATCTGCCGTATTGATTGAGAAAGAGGCAATTTATGAGAGATGAACTGTTTATCCGTGGAGATGTGCCCATGACAAAAAGCGAGGTCAGGGCTGTTTCCATATCAAAGCTGGAGCTGGATCAGG
>JAEWRS010000419.1 GCA_023398855.1 Bacillota bacterium | reverse complement strand
GCATGTCGGAATGGCAGACGAGGCGGACTCAAAATCCGTTGATGGCAACATCGTGTGGGTTCAAGTCCCACTGCCGGCACTACACCCTTGGCAGGGACTAAGGCCTTGGAAATCTGAAATCTTTCATATTTCCAGGGCTTTTTCTCTGTTCTTTGTCATCCTTTTCTTATATTTTCCTATATTTTTCTTAATTCACCAAAAACCCACACACACAGGCGAGATTTGTGATATACTGTAAAAAAATATCTAGAAATGAAGGGAGGCATTTTATGAAACGCAACGCATTCATTCCAGCCCTTTTCATCGGCTGTGCCCTGATTTTAAACGGCTGCGGAAACAAGAATTATATGAAAACAGAGCAATCAGCTGCCATTGCTGCTAAGGAATCCATAGCCACTTCCGCACATGCACCGGAGTCTGAAAAAAATGGAAGCCCTGACAATCAAACATCAGAGAACAAGGCAAACCAGGACACTTTAGCCGGCTCTGTCACCTCTGAGCTCCATACTTACAAAGAAGAAAAAGCTTCCATACAATATCCTTCTGTCTCTGGGTTACAAGATGAGGCAAAAAAAGAAAAGATCAACAATCTGTTAAAAAACAATGCCCTGGAGATACTAAAAGTCTACTCCGTTAATCCGGAAAAGGACAGCCTTACCATTACAGCTGAAGTAATTTCTGTGGACAGGAAACGGATTACTGTGGTATATAACGGGCTGTTTTATGGGGAAGGAGCAGCTTATCCGGTAAATCTGTTTTATACAAACACCGTAGATATAAACCTGGCAAAGAATATAAGGCTTACAGATTATGCAGATCCTAAGAACCTGGCAGCATCCATCCGCTCAAATGACTTTCAGTTTTTGGATGCATCCCCTGAGCTTAAGGAAGCAATACTCCCTTTACTCGGCGAAACCAGCTTAGAAGCATATACTAAAATGTTCCAAAATGCAGACTTTTCCATGGTATCAGCTTCTTCAGACAACGCCCCTGTTTTCCCGGAATCCTTTAGCTATGAGGATCGCGGCACCATCATTGTTTCCATCCCCGTACCTCACAGTTTAGGTGATTTTACCCTTATAAGATATACTCCCGAGACAAAATAGGAAAAATAGTTGCCATTTCTCCCTTTCTTTGATAAAATAGGACGGAAATAAAAAGAAATGGGGTAGAAAAATGAGTACCAATGTAAAACCGACAACCATGGATTATCTGTTCAGCTTCCAGCATGTGTCCGCCATATCCGGCGTCACTGAGCTGGTCCCCTTATGGACAGTTCCCTCCATCGCCAATCGTATTTTATCCAGGCGTCGTCATCTTAATATTCCACTGCTGCACTAAATTTAAGGTTCCTGTATTTCCTGGTTCTTCTTTTGAGTTTCTGGCCTTTATTACCGCATTCACCTCGCCGGAAGGAACCGTGATCCCAGGAAACACACTTTAGTACAGAGTGGAATTTATTTTGCCCAGGTCTATTTTCAACTGGTTCTCATTCAAACAGGAATACAGGCAGATTGCTTATTCCCTGTCACGAATTAATTACCCGATTTTTACAAGGCTTCAAAAGGATCACTGGAATATTCAATCAGGAGGAAAGCCTTTTGAAGCGCTCCATCACAAAAAACATTTCAGGTTTGTTCCCTCTGCTGTGACCGGTGTCCTCATGAACCTCTTATTGCAGAAACACCTGATAAAGCAAGAGATGAAAGAAAGGATTAAAACTACTATGGACTTTTCAATGGACAATGTAACCATTTTTACCCACCCACTCATTCAGCACAAAATCTCTATTTTAAGAGATAAAAAGACAGGAACCAACGAGTTCCGTGCCCTCATTGAAGAGATTGCAATGTTGATGGGATTTGAAGCTTTAAGAGATCTCCCTTTACAAGATGTGGAGGTGGAAACTCCCATTGAGACCTGCATGACCCCCATGATTTCCGGTAAAAAAATGGCTGTGGTCCCCATCCTTCGTGCAGGACTGGGCATGGTAAACGGCATACTGGCATTGGTTCCTTCCGCAAAGGTAGGCCACATTGGTCTTTACCGGGATGAAGTTACTCATGAGCCGCATGAATACTACTGCAAGCTGCCAAGTCCAATCGAGCTTAGAACCATTGTTGTGACCGATCCCATGCTGGCCACAGGTGGCTCCGCAATTGCTGCCGTAGATTTTATTAAGCGGCATGGAGGAAAGCACATTAAGTTCATGGCCATTATTGCCGCTCCTGAAGGCTTAAAAAGGCTTAGGGAAGCACATCCAGACATACAGATCTACATCGGACATCTGGACCGCCAGTTAAATGAAAACGCCTATATCTGTCCCGGACTGGGAGATGCAGGCGACAGGATTTTCGGCACAAAATAAGCAGACTGCAAAGGAATTGTATAACCCCTCTTTGACCTTTGTAAAAAGCGCATTATGACCTGGCATACAGCCGGGTCATAATGCGCTTTTATTTACATCTTAACCGATTCCTTTATATATGATACTAAGTGCAAACACCAGTACCGCAAGAAAAACATAAACATATTTTGCAGTAAAAAGATAAGCCGGTCCCAAAGGCTTCTTTCGGCCCCTGTTTAGTTCTTCCATGATCCTGCCATCCTTTAAAACCCAGTAAATTATGATAGCGCATAAAACAGCACCAAAGGGAACCACGTATATGGTAATCAGATCCATGAAGAATCCCATATACGGCTCATATTCTATAAACAGTCCCGGGATGAATACTGCAGCTCCTACCAAAAAGATCGCTTTTCTGCGAGGCAAGTGCAAATGTGTCTGAATGGCCTCTGAACATACCTCCAGCATGTTCACCAGAGAGGTGACTCCTGCAAACAGCACGGAAAGGAAAAACAGCACTGCCACCCATCTTCCTGCCGGTATCATGGAGAATACCTTAGGTATTGTAATAAACATAAGCGGAGGCCCGCTGGCTGGATCCATCTGGAATGCAAATACAGCCGGAATGATGGCAAAGCCAGCTAAAAGTGCCGCAATTGTATCTAATAAGGCTGTGACAACAGCTGCCTTTGGAATATCCTCTTTCTTATCTAAATAACTTCCGTAAATGATCATCCCGGAACCTGTAATAGACAGAGAAAAGAATGCCTGGCCCATAGCCATCACCCAAGTTTCAGGTTTCAACAGATACTCCCATCTGGGGACTAAAAGATATTCATAGCCAGCCAGTGCTCCTGGAAGAAAAAGAACCCGCACCGCAATAATGGTAAACAGGATAAAAAAAGATGGCATCAAAATTGCATTTACTTTTTCAATGCCCTTTAAAACCCCACCTGCCAGCACTGCCACAGTTAAAACCACTACAAGAAAATGCCAGGGTACACTGCCGAATTTCCCCGTGATACTGGAAAAGTATTCGGTTGCATCCGTATTCATCATAGAACCAGTCAGGGAACCAAACAGATATTTTAAGACCCAGCCTACAATAATAGCATAGCCAATGGCAATGCCAAAAGAGCCAACTAAAGGAATTGCTCCAAGAAAGGCCCCTCCTTTCTTTCCCCTGGTCTTCATGGCATAATCGTAAGATCCAATAGGGCCTGTCCCTGTCAGCCTTCCAAAGGCAAATTCACCGGAAAGCCCCACCATGCCAAATAAAAAAATAAAGCCAAAATACACCAGCAAAAAAGCGGCTCCCCCGTACTGGCCCAGGCGGTACGGGAACATCCAGATGTTCCCCATACCTACCGCAGAACCAACAGAGGCAAGAATAAATCCGATCCGTGAACCAAAGGTTCCGTTCTTTGCCACAGTTTGTTGTTTATCCATTGTACTGTTCCTTATTCTTCAATTGTATTTTTCTCTACGATTTCACCCTGGTTCTTATAGATAGAGTTAGCATCTACACAGCCTCTGACACAGGAAAGAGGATAAACATTGGATTTGGGCCCAATAACCGTTCCAGGATTCAGCACTGCTCCGCAGCCAATTTCAGAGAAGTCACCTATGATCGCACCGAATTTCTTAAGCCCGGTCTCAATATCACCATCCTCTGCATGGACCGTAACAAGAGACTTATCTGATTTTACATTGGAAGCCAAAGAAGAAGCACCCATATGACACTTATAACCTAAAATAGAATCACCAACATAGTTATAATGAGGAACCTGTACACCGTCAAAAATAATGGAGTTTTTGATTTCAGTAGAATTTCCCACTACAGCAAACTCCCCAATGATGACATTGCCTCTGAGAAACGCACAATGACGGATCTGTGCACCCTTACCAATGATGACATTCTCACCCAGACAGGCTGTTGGCGGAAGGTTGATGGATTTATGGATCCATACCGCTTTTCCCACATGAACAAACTCGTCTTTTGGAAGACGCTCACCGAGTGAAACGATAAATTCGCTGATTTTAGGAAGGATCTCCCAAGGATATGTGGTCTGGTCAAATAACAATTTGGCCATAGTATGGCTGGTATCAAATAAGTCTTGGTTTGTCATATCTTCTTTTTTCATTTTATAATCTCCTATTTTTGTTTTTTATAATTAGCTGCCGCAGCATCAAATATGCTATGAAGGTCATAATGATTGTTAAGCCTTAAAACTCCGGCAGTCCGCCCGGCAACAAAGTTCTCCAGTTTCACCATATATTCTTCAGGGGTTATAGTCCCCTGGGCCACATAATTCAGCCCTTTTTCCCAGCTTGCCGTCAATTCAGGATTCAGGAGCTGCCTGATAGAAGTATTAACCACGTCAAAGATCATTTCACCCAAAAGCGTGGGCACGATCACCTGGGTCTTACTGTTTAGAGAAAGATACTTAATGTGAAACAGTTTTTTTAAAATTTCGGCCCTGGTGGCACTTGTCCCGATCCCACTTCCCTTTATCTGGGCCCGGAGTTCTTCATCCTCAATAAGCTGTCCTGCATTTTCCATTGCTAAAATCATGGAACCAGAGGTATAACGCTTGGGAGGAGAGGTTTCTCCTTCTTTGATGATCAGCTTCTTAAGAGAGAGCTTCATTCCCTTTTTCAAACTTCCAAGCATGGCGACAAACGCCGGATTATCCATTTGATTCTGAGAGGATTCCGGATTGTTTTCTTCCTGGCTGCCATCCTCTGAGAGTGATTCCCCACTTCCCTCCTCCTGCTGTTTCTTTTTCCCCCAGGATACTTCGGCAATTTTTAAATAGCCAGCTTCCAGCATGACACGGAAATTGGCATAAAAATGTTCCTTGCACGGTTCCTGAGCTGAC
>JAEWRS010000544.1 GCA_023398855.1 Bacillota bacterium | reverse complement strand
TAAGAAAATACTATTGGCAGGAGAATCCTGGATGAGTTATACTACACATGTAAAGGGGTTTGATTCTTTTTATACCTCTTCCTATGAAACAGGAGAAAAGTGGTTAAAACTAGCTCTGGAAAAGGCTGGCTATGAGGTGACGTTTCTTCCTAACCACCTGGCTTCCGAAGAGTTTCCGTTTACCATGGAAGAACTGAAACAATATGACGGAGTCATTTTGTCAGATATCGGAGCCAATACCCTGCTTCTTCCCGCTGCAACCTTTACCCATAGCAAAAAGATGCCGGACCGCTGTAAGCTCATCCGGGATTATGTTCTGGATGGAGGAGCTCTGTTGATGATCGGAGGCTATCTGACATTTTCCGGTGTGGATGCAAAAGGAAAATGGCATGACACGGCAGTTCAGGAAGTTCTTCCTGTGGAGGTTTTAACTGTTGATGACAGAATGGAACACTGTGACGGAGTTAAGCCTGTTGTAAAGGAAAGCCATGGTGCCATATCAGGACTGCCATTAGACTGGCCGGAGGTGCTGGGATACAACAAAACAGTGGCAAAGCCGGAAGCAATCGTACCCGTTACCATAGAGAATGATCCATTTCTTGCACTGGGAACCTATGGAAAAGGAAGGAGTGCGGCCTTTGCTACTGATTGTGCCCCTCACTGGGCTCCTCCGGAATTTTGTGAGTGGGAATATTATGACCAGCTATGGAAAGGGATTTTTGACTGGCTGACAGAGAAATAGAAGGGGACGGAATGGAAAAGGAAGGCTGGGAACAGGAAGCAATACAGCTTTTAAAGGATCTGATGGAAATCAGGACTGTTAACGGAAAAGACGGAGAAAAGCCGGCTGCAGAATATATCTGCCAATATTTAAGCAGCCGTGGCATAGAGGCTTTTGTCCAGGACCTTGGAGAAGGAAGAGGAAACGTAATTGCAATGATTCCGGGAGTGGATCAGCAAGAGGGCATGATCTGGAACGGGCATCTGGATACAGTGGATTACGGAGAACTGGAGGGCTGGGATTCACAACCGTGGATCCCGGTGATACAAAACGGCTTTCTCTTCGGACGGGGGGCCAGTGATATGAAAAGCGGACTGGCTGCCATGGTTTATGTTTTGGGAAAACTGGGGGAGAAGGGAATAAAGCCCGGTACTTCCATCCAGTTTCTTGGAACATGTGACGAAGAGCGGGGAGGAGCCGGAGCAAGGGCCGTAATTTCCGGAGGGCATATGATGGAAGGTGCTGTTTTGCTCATCGGAGAGCCCACCGGCTGCACCGTTGGAATTGCTCAGAAGGGCTGTATCTGGCTGGAATTAGAGGTAAGAGGTAAAACCAGCCATGGAGCTTATCCGGAAGAAGGATGCAATGCAGTTACCTGTGCTTATGAGGCTGCAGAGCATCTGGGTGCCTGGATCCGTGGGCATGCCCACCCGGTACTGGGGAGTGCAACCGCCCAGATTACGGAAATCAGGGGAGGAATACAGCCTAATATGACTCCTGATCTTTGTACGGTATTAATGGATATCCGGACGGTGCCTGGACTTACTTATGAAAGTATTCTAAACAGGCTGGAAGGAGAATTTCATAAGATCAGCCATCAATACGGAGGCATTCCAAGTCTGGTTACCCGGATTAAGAATCACAGAATCAGTATTGAAGCGGATAAAACGTCAAAAGGGGTTACCAGGCTGGTAAAAAGCATGGAGACCGCCGGGGTCAGGGAAGCTTATTCCGGAATATCCTATTTTACGGACGCTTCCATACTGGCTGAAGGAAAAAAGGAGCTTACCACTGTTTTGTTTGGACCGGGTTTGGCGGATATGGCACACAAGCCGAATGAGTGTGTACAAATCCAGAAGTATTTAACGGCTATACAGGTGCTGGAGAATTTTGCAGCGGTGAGGATTGAGGATGAGAGCAACAATTAAAGATATTGCCAATGACACGGGACTTTCCGTGACAACGGTCTCTCTGGTATTAAACGGGAAGGCTCATAAGATACCGGATGAAACGAAAAAAAGAATAGTGGAGTCGGCTCGCAAGCTAAATTACCGTCCGAATCAGCTGGCAGTCAGTCTGGTTAAAAAGAGAAGTAAAACCATAGGCCTTATTATTCCTGATGTTGGAAATGTTTTTTATGCCCACATGGTAAAAGGGATTGAGGAGTGCTGCAGAGAGCAGGGGAGAACGCTGATCCTGTGCAATACCAACGATCTCCATGAAAGGGATATGGAATATATTCATCTTCTGGCCGATCAGGGCGTTGATGGGATCATTTACGTTATGTCCAGGGAAAGTGATAAGGCGGCCGGAAAAGAATCTATCCGGTTGCTGGAACGGCTGCAGATGCCTTTTGTGCTTTTGGACCGTTTTCTTACAGACGTGGAATGTGCTGAAATAATTCTGGATCATGAACTGGGAGGGTATTTGGCTGGGCGGCATCTGGCAGAGCTTGGCCATAAGAGGATTGCCTGTGTTACAGGCCCTGCCAATCTGGCGGATTCTGAGAGAAGATTAAAGGGCTATGCCCGTGCGCTGCAGCAATTTCATATTCCTTTTAATAAAGAACTGATCTATGAAGGTGATTATACAATGGAATGCGGGGAACGGGCAGTGGCGGCACTGATGCACCATGAATTTACTGCAATATTTGCCTGTAATGATCTGTCCGCTTTTGGAGTATGCAGACAGCTTTCGAAATATCATAAAAAAGTACCGGAAGATATATCGGTAGTGGGATATGATGATGTTTTGTATGCGGAGATGATGGCAGTTCCTCTTACAACGGTCAGACAGCCGGTATATGAGATGGGGGTGGAGTCTGTTAAGCGGCTGATTTCCCAGATCAGGGGGGATAAAACAGAAAATAAGGTTGCGGTTTTTGAACCGAAATTAATAATTAGAAGCAGTACCGTAGGAATTGGACAGGAGTGCAGGATATGAAAATTTTGAATTTTGGTTCTCTGAATATTGATTATGTTTACCAGGTGGATCATTTTGTCAGAGAGGGAGAAACCATTTC
>JAEWRS010000244.1 GCA_023398855.1 Bacillota bacterium | reverse complement strand
CAACCATCCGTTATCTTTCTAAGATGGTAAGGCTGAATGAATACAAGCTAAAGAAAGGCTTTAAAGAACTGTTTTCCGTACCGGTGCATACGTATGTTATCCGGAGAAAACTGGAATTTGCAAAATTATTGCTGGACAGCGACGACATAACTGTGAGTGAAGCGTCCTACCGTGCTGGCTATGGAAATGTCAGCCACTTTGCATCGGCATTCCGCAAGCAGTATGGTGTAAATCCTGGAAATTATGTGAAAGCGCTTAAAAATGGAACCAATTTCTAAAAAGTTATTCTTAAAATTCCCCGTGCAAAATAGCATGGGGAATTTTTTTAATCCTGTTTTGAGTGGCGAGAATCCTGTTTTTGGTAGAATTAGCGGCAATAAATCAATACAATAGAAACAAAGCGTGTTATTAAGGTTTGCAGTTAGATAGAGCTAACTATAATTCGCTGAATAATTCACTAAACTACATATTTATGGAGGATTTCTTATGGTAAATCAAGAAAAAAACACAGTTGATGCAAAAGGACTCAAGGTAAAGGATTTTGCTACAATCGGAATTTTCAGTGGGATCATGCTGGTTGTTTTCATTGCCTTTTCCATGCTTACCGGTGCGTCACTATTTTTCAACATGATTCTCAACGCGGTATGCGTTGCTTTCATTTTAGCACCGTTCTATGTTTATATGAGCATGAAGGTGCACAAACCAGGTGTTGCACTCATCTACAATCTGATTCACGCGCTGCTCACTGCACTCATGATGGGGCCGTTTATGGCTCCCTGGTTCATTATTGGCGGAATCATCGCAGAACTGAGTATGTTGGGGAAAAACAGCTACAGGAATATTACCCGCATCGGTATCAGCTGGGCGATTACCTCCCTGGTCCGGGCCACACATGGCATGGCTGAAATATGGTTTTTCAAGCAGGCATATATGGCAAGCGGCGTCAGTGCAGAGCAAATTGCTGTCCAGACACAGTATTATACTTCCGTTCCCTGGGTTCTGTTTAGCTGTGCGGCAACAATTGTAATGGCGGTTCTTGGCTGCATGATTGCTAACCGGCTGATGAATAAGCATTTCAGAAAGAGCGGTCTGATTAAATGAAGAAGGCACTCTATTTCGATTTCCGTGCCAAAATCGTAATATTGCTGCTTACAATGTTGCTTGTAGCCTTAATTACAAGCAACATTGTCATTTATACGATTTTGGGTGTTTTAGTACTTTATTTGATTTTACAGGGTGCGGTATGGGGGGCACTGAAAATGAGTGCGGTGGCACTGACTGCCGCACTGCTGAAATATCTTTCCCTTGGACAAGGGATCACAATACTGATGCCCGATATGTTTCTGTTTATTATTATTCGTATTATGCTGATGCTCATGGCGGCACATCCATTAATGGGAATGCCTCCTGGAGAGGCGATTGCAGTATTCAAAAAAATGCATGCTCCGGATACGTTTGCTCTGCCGGTTACCTTTATGCTCCGATTCATGCCAACGGTAAAAGGAGAATTTGCAGGCGTATTTGCTGCGCTCCGTCTGCGAGGGCTGCTGTCAATCCGACGGCCGCTTCGGGCACTGGAATATATGATTGTTCCGGTGATGTTCAGGGCCTCGCGTATTTCCGAGGAGCTGGCGGCCTCTGCAGAGACAAGAGGTATTGCTAATCCAGGGCTGCACACCTGCCGCAGGGAGATCGTGTTCCGTAAGATGGATATGGCTGTATGTGTACTGGGTGCAGCATTTACAGTAGTATTTTTGATTTGGCAGGAGGTGTTGAAAGGTTGATTTCATTTTCAAATGTATCTTATGGTTATACGGAGGATGGAAAAAAAGATGTCCAGGAGTTGAATCTATCCATACGGAAAGGTGAATTTCTGGTATTGACGGGAAGAAGTGGCTGCGGCAAAACCACCATAACCAGAATGATAAATGGTCTGGCAACTAAGTTTTATGAGGGGGTGCAGCAGGGAACGGTCTGTATTAATGGACAAGATGTGAATGATCTGCCTCTTTGGGAGATTGGCAAGACCGTGGGCTCTATCTTTCAGGATCCCCGCAGTCAGTTCTTTGCCAGCCTGACAGAGGATGAGCTGGCTTTTGGCTGTGAAAATTATGGCGTGGACCGAGACACAATAGAGACAAGAATCGCAGACGCGATACAAAAGGTGCGTGGAGGTGGTTTGCTGAAACGGGAAATATATCCCATGTCCAGCGGAGAAAAGCAAAAGCTTGCCATTGCGTCTGCTTACGCGGTTTCACCAATGATCTATGTCTTTGACGAGCCCTCGGCCAACCTTGATATGGCGTCTGTGCGCCGATTACAGGAACTGATGCAACTGTTAAAAAGCAGAGGCTTTACAATTGTGGTTGCGGAACATAGACTGTATTACTTAACGGAACTGGCAGACCGGTTCCTTTTTATGCGGGATGGACATATTATTCAGGAGTTTTTGCCGGAAGACTTAAGCAGCCTGACAGCCAAAGAGAGCCAGGCAATGGGGTTACGGACAGGCACTCTGTCCTCTTGCATGGGGAAAGCTCCCGCCGTACACACTGACATGAAGCCCTCCCTGGAGGTTGATCAGGTATCTTTTTCTTATGGGAAAAATCAGATTATTTCCAACTTGACTTTTAAAGTCCGGCCTGGAGAGATTGTCGCTTTGGTTGGGTATAACGGTGTGGGGAAAAGTACCCTGGGTCAAATTTTATGCGGCTTATTAAAAGAAAAAAAAGGAACTGTTCTTTATAATGGGAAAAAGCTGCCCAAAAACCGTCGTCATCAAGCTGCATATTACGTCATGCAGAATACGGATTGTCAGCTATTTGGTGAGGATGTTGCAGAAGAGCTGAAGCTTAATCAGAAGCAGTCAGATGAACAAGAAATTGAAACCGTTTTAAAACGGTATGCACTTTGGGAGTACCGTGAGCGGCATCCGGCGGCTCTGTCGGGTGGCCAGAAGCAGCGATTGACCCTTGCAGTAGCCGATATGATAAACCCGGAAATTTTGATTCTGGATGAGCCCACCAGTGGTTTGGATGGCGAAAATATGAGAAATATTTCCTCACATCTAATAGAGCTTGCACAGCAGAGAAAAACCCTGCTTGTTATTACACATGACTATGAATTTGCACTCTCCACCTGTGACCGTGTATTGGCCTTGGCGGAAGGTGGCTGTCACAGTGATTTCCCTGTGTATGGAAATGAAAAAAGACTTCTTACCTTGATGCAGGAGGAAGAGTAATGGAGGTATTTACAATAAAACAATTATGGAAGTTTACTTCCGGCTATCGCGGAAAACTTTTTACGTCGGTGCTTTTTGCCATAGCTGGTGTTGCAGGAGGGATAGTTCCCTATTTTGCCGTGTCTAAAATCGCATTTATTATGATCGAAAAGCCGGCGTATTGGCAAGGTATGGCCAGGATGGTTGTTCTTGTGTTCTTAGGATACACTGCAAAGGTATTATTCTCTGCCATCTCCACGGAGCTGTCTCATCAATCAGCCTATGGCATTCTGGTTAGAATTCGCACAGCATTAACAGCAAAGCTATCTAAGGTACCCCTTGGGTATGTGACAGAGCGTCCGTCAGGAGAGTTGAAGACCATTTTGGTGGATACGGTGGAGCGGCTGGAAGGCCCTTTTGCTCATTTGATTCCAGAAATGGCAGCAAATCTTTTGATTCCCATAGCTATCTTGATCTATTTATTTTTTCTTGACTGGCGGCTGGCACTTCTTTCCCTGATCACAATTCCTGTTGGGATGCTGTTCTATATTCCACTGATGAAAAAATATAAGAAATATTATGGACAGAATGTGGAAGCAGGCAATGAAATGAATGCACAAACAGTGGAATATGTAGGCGGTATTGAGGCAATCAAAGCGTTCAGTCAATCCGCCGCCTCTTATGAAAACTATGCTAGAGCCGTTAAAAACAGCTTACAGGCAATGAGCACCTTTTTCACCACAACATTGCCGGAGTATACGGTTGTCATGACTGTGATACCCTCCACATTGGTGGTAGTGCTGCCCGCGGCTCTATATTTTTATGCACAAGGAACATTAGAGCTTTCTGTCATGCTCACCTGTATTATACTTGCTTTTGGGCTTGCCGGGCCTTTGGTACAGGCGATGAAGTATACGGACCAGATTGCTTCCATGGGAACCATTATGCAGCAGGTCACAGCGATTCTCCATGCCGATGAAATGAAACGTCCGCAAACAGAGAAAGCACTTACAAATACCTGCATTACATTTGAAAATGTAACCTTTAAATATCAAGATCAGGAAATTTTGCATGGTATCTCTTTTGAAGCAAAACCAAAGGAGATGACGGCTATTATTGGTCCGTCCGGTTCCGGAAAATCTACTATCGCAAAGCTGATCGCCAGCTTTTGGGATGTAAACAGTGGTCGGATTCTGTTAGGCGGAATAGATATACGCCAACTGCCCCTGGAACAGATCAGTAAAGTTATTTCCTATGTTTCCCAGGATAACTTTTTGTTTAACTTATCCATTCGGGAAAATATTAAAATCGGAAAACCAGAGGCAACCGATGAGGAAATGGAAGATGCAGCGAGAAAGGCAAGCTGCCATGATTTTATTTTATCGCTGGAGCATGGCTATGACACAATTGCCGGAGAAGGAGGAGGCCATTTGTCCGGAGGCGAGAAGCAGCGGATTTCCATTGCAAGAGCGATCCTGAAAAACAGTCCCGTGGTGCTTTTAGACGAAGCCACGGCGTATACTGACCCGGAAAATGAAGCAGTAATCCAGCAATCAGTTTCCAGACTGGTCAAGGGGAAAACCCTGATTGTCATTGCCCACAGGCTCTCCACAATCTCTTCCGCTGATACCATTCTCCTGGTACATGGTGGCCGCATTGAGTGCCAGGGAACACATGAAGAATTACTGGAAAACAGCCCGATGTACCGCAATATGTGGCAAGCGCATATTGGCTCGAAAGATAATGCTGGGGAAAGAGAGGATTAAATCATGTTTGGAACTTTAAAAAAACTATTTGAGTTTGCGGGAGACTATGGGGATGAACTAAAAAAAGCCATTTGGTTTCATGTGGTTTATTCCATTTTTGAAGCACTTCCCCTTGCGGGGATTTTATATAGTCTGTCCGTTATTACTGATCATTTACAAAACAGACAAGCCCTCACACAGCAAGTGATTGTGATTGTGGCAGCTATTATGCTTGTCAGTATGGCCGGCCGCTTCTTGTTTCATTATCTTGCTAATAAAAAGAGCAGCCTGGCTTGCTTTTCCATGTGTGCCTGCCAGCGGATTGCTATTGGAGAACGGTTAAAGCGTATGCCCATGGGATATTTTAACGCAAACAATACCGGCGATATTACATCATCAATAACAACCATTATGAACGAAATTGAAACCATGGCTGGTGCAGCGCTTACTAACATTGTTGTTGGTATTGTACATGCAGCAGTAATAACACTGGTTATTGGTCTGTTTAACTGGAAGCTCGGTCTGGTTTCTTTTGCAGCCATACTGATCGGAATTTGGCTCAATACCGTCATACAAAGAAAAAGCATGGAAATCGCTCCTGATAAACAACGAGTGCAGGCTTCACTTGCTTCCAGCGTTTTGGAATATGTTCAGGGAATTTCAATCGTTAAAGCATATGGCCTGGGAGAGAAGGCAAACAGAACGGTGGATCATGGGATTGAGGATAGCTGCCGCCAGAATTTACGCTTTGAGTACACATTTACCAGACTTACCGCATGTTACAGCTATCTCTTTAAGATTGCTGCCTGTGCCATAATAGGGATGGCATGCTACTTATTTGTTGGAGGAAGCCTCCCGCTGACGAGTGCACTGACAATTTTAATATCAAGCTTTGTTATGTACACATACATTGAAGGAGTCGGCGGAACGGCTTCTCTGCTGGAATTAATACATCAGGATCTGACACATATTGAAGAAATCAAGTCAGCGCCAGTGCTGGATGAAAACGGCACAGATATTCGTCCAAAGAATTTTGGAATTGAGTTTAAGGATGTGTGCTTTTCCTATGGAGCCAATGCTATTTTAAAACATGTGAGCCTATACATTCCGGAAAACACAACGACAGCTATTATTGGACCCTCTGGCAGTGGAAAAAGTACACTGTGCAGCTTAATCGCACGATTTTGGGACGTGGATTCCGGAGAGGTACTTCTTGGAGGAGAAAATGTTAAACACTACATGTCTGATAGCCTTTTACGAAATATCAGCATTGTTTTCCAGAAGGTATATCTTTTTCGTGGAACAATAGCTGACAACATTTGTTTCGGAAAACCGGAGGCTTCGATGGAAGAAATTGTGGAAGCAGCAAAAAAAGCCTGTTGCCATGAGTTTATATCGGCACTGCCGGATGGATATGACACTTTAGTCGGAGAGGGAGGCGGCAGCCTGTCAGGCGGTGAGAAGCAGAGAATTTCCATTGCCAGAGCCATGTTAAAGGATGCTCCCATCATTATTTTAGACGAGGCAACATCAAGTGTTGATCCGGAAAATGAGCTTCAGTTACAAACAGCTATCGGAGAATTGACCAGACATAAAACAGTAATCATGATTGCACATCGGCTTTCCACTGTGAGAAACGCCGACCAAATTGTTGTATTAGCTGGCGGGGAAATTGTAGAGGCTGGTAAGCATGAAGACTTAATAAAAAGAAATGGCTTATATAAAGACTTTCTGCAAATCAGAAAGCAGGCGGTTGGCTGGAGCTTGGAAAAGGAAAATTAATATAATGAAAAGAAAATCCTTTTTTATGGTCCACATGATAGACAGCCGGCAAATGGAATGTTAATGGTAATATTTATATATCTGTTCTGAAACTTTTTTCATTTTTTCTTTCAATGCTTCCGGTTCAAGACACACAACCTGGACTCTTACCTGCGGCTCGTGACCACATACCTTATGGAATATGCCGAGGACTGGTCAGTGTCCAGAGCGTATATGAACCCACAATCCATTCAGACACTACTGCAAAACGCAGCTTGACTCATTTTTGGAGTCCCTAAATTGCGAACTTTTCTCGACGCCATTATTTAACCAAACTATAATAATAGGCAGACTACATAGTATCCTATGTTTTCTACACCAATATATTTAAGAAAGCAAGGTTATGGGTCAAACTTAGTAGTAAGGACTATGTCGTATATAAATAGAGAAATTCCTATAGATATTTGGTTTTTATATTCAGATATTGGTGTAGATTTTTATAATAAGCTCAAGTTTGAGCCATTGCCCAGCGATTTCCAGAAACGTACATCAAGTTTTTTAATGGCTTACTGTCGGCCTAATACTTGGGATATAAATACTAATGTTCCACAGATAGAAATACCTGATTATTTTTAAGTGGGATTATTTAGTTTTGATAATCATTAACCTCGATTAATATTATAGGCTTAATTATTGGCCTCAAACTTGAAACTGGCTTTTTCTTCCGCTTTACTGCTTCCTTGCGTAATTCCTTCATAGCCTGCTCTGCAGTAATCCGTTTCGATCAGCGTCGATTCTTCCTCCGCCTCCGTCCCGGACTTTTCAAGCGTTTGGATTTTTCAAATACCCGTATCATCACCTGAAATTCTTCCGGCGTCAGCTTTGTATAGTCAATCCCCAATTGGCGGCAAAACACGACAAACCATTTTTCCTTGCCGAGTGACTGCAAACGGTCGGTGGCAAAAAAAAGTATGGCTACCTCAAGGGGGGTGCGGACAGCATTAAAAAGCATGATTAAAAAAATATATCCGGCATAAATATATACGCTTTCTACTATTGTTAATCGGTATCAAGAGTTTCGTATGGATATTGATACTGTTGGGAATTTAGGTTTTTGGGACGAACTCAATCCGAGTTATATCATTTTCAATAAAGAAAAAGAGACGTTTTCGAGTATATGGACTATGTATAGCACTTCTTTTATACAGTTTTATGAAAACTGCATATCTGATATTGCCTGTTATTCAAGTGCCACTAATCTACTGCCGAAACCTAATGAACCACTCAATACTTTTAACATATCATGTTTGCCCTGGGCCAGCTTTACAGGATTTAACCTCAATGTATACGCAGAAGGTTGTTATCTGCCCCCTATATTTACTATTGGCAAGTTTATTGAGCAAGATAAAAAGGTTTTCATGCCATTAGCAATACAAGTACATCATTCAGTATGTGATGGATTTCATGTAGGGCGATTTATCAATGCTCTGCAAGAACAGGCAGACAACTATAACGATTGGCTCTATAAGTAATCCTTACAGATTATCTTAAATATATGAGCAGAAAGTAATGTGAAAACAATGGTATCAACAATTTCCATACTGTGCATAGCATAGGCTATTGCACATTAAATGCAATATATGTAATAGCCTTTGCTATTCCTATCATTCGTATATATAGGAGGACGCACCATTGAGAGAATCGACGCATTGACGGACGCGGAATATGCGGAGCCTATCCGCTGTTGCCGCTGATGAAGCTTCATGAAATCCAGCACGGGCATTGTTATCTTAACCAAAGAGTTATCCTCGTGCTTATTGTAATGGAGGTTACATTTGTACCATCATAGGAATCAATCCTGGAAGTGGCAATGACAGGGCGTCCAAGATAACGGCTGATATATTTTACGACAGTGTCAGAATCACATAGATTGGGCTTTGTATAAACGTAGAATCCATTTTTGTCTTTGTGATAAATGGCAGCTTTTGTTTTTTTGAAAGAGGGACCGATGGGTTTTTCCATTTCATTAAGAAGGCAGTGGATATGGGGGTTCCACTCAAGAGGCCGGCCGAAGGTGTGGAGGACACAGATGAAACCAGGAACAAAGTTCCGGCCTTTAAAAGCAAGCTCTTATCCCACCAGCAGGCACAGGAGGAAAAAGTATAAAACAGGGCTTTTTCATTTTGCCTTTTTTACTGCAAAAAGAAGAAAAGCCTGCAACCATGCGGGTTTCCAGACTTTTCAGATGCGAGCTTCGCCGTATTAAGATATCACCTGATTATTAGCATGGGATTTAAGCTATTACGCACTGCGGATTATGCTTATAACGGACGTTTGACTGAAAATAAAAAATGGGGCATATCAATCCCACGATAATGTTTTACGAATGTATCGACTATAGCCATGCCATTTCGCTTGGCTACATTTTGCGACGCTATATTGGTATCACGAATAATTGAGAATACTTGCGTAGCATTCAATTTTTCATAAGCATAATCCCTGCAAGCGGTGGCTGCTTCTGTGGCATAACCTTTGCTCCAAAAGGATTTTTGAAAAAGATAACCCACTTCCAAAACCTGTGTGTCACTATAATTCTGCATGGTAAGCCCGCATTGACCAATCATATCGTACGTTCCTTTTAACATGACCGCCCATAGTCCGAAACCAAGTTCTTTGTAATTCTTAATTTGTTTATCCAACCACTCTTGCACTTCGGCATCACTAAAAACGCCTTCATAGGCATACATGACATCTTCATCTTGCAATATTTTACACAATTCGGAATAATCAGATTGTTCCATTTCCCTCAACCATAATCTGCTCGTTTCTAATACCATTATATTGCCCCCCGCATTAGATTATATAAATACCCTCCATCTACTCTATTTTACCATATAAAAACTAAAAAGTCATATATGAGTTCAAATTCCCATACATGACTTTAATTTTAGCGGAGAAGGTGGGATTCGAACCCACGTGCCCTTGCGGACAACCGCATTTCGAGTGCGGCTCGTTATGACCACTTCGATACTTCTCCATATTTTATTTTAACACACAAAGCCTTTCGTAGAAGTCAAGGCAAAGTGTAGAAAAACCGTAGAAATCGGTAAAACACTAAATTTTCAAAATCCCGTAAACCCGCATAAACTCAAGGGTTTCAAGCATTATCAAGGCAACTGACCGAGTGGATTTCGTGTGCGCCCCGTTACAACCACTTCGATACACTTCCAACGTATCTCATACTTTGTTCTTAAGAAAAGGCGAACGATGTAATTATACACGAAAACCCGGGTTTTGGGTAGTACTTTTTGTAAAATTCTTGTTTTTCACTGTATAAGCTTCTATGCTATGGAAATAATAGGAATGTATAGGAAAAAGTACTTATTTTTTTGATAAATATTTCATTATTTTGTTAAAAAGAGATAAAACAGTTGAGATAATGGCAAAGGAGTGCTTAGGATGAGACACTTAAAACATACGTTTTCTACGGTAGAAGAGTTGGTTGCATTTGTGGTAAGAGCAGAAAAGTGCAGTGGTGAAGTGAAGGTTGTTTATAATCAGCTGGTTATTGACGGAAAGTCGCTGATGGGAATAATGATTATCGGCCTTGGTAAACAGGTGGAAATTATTTGTTATAATAAGACGGTTTCCCCTGAAGAATTAGTAGGCTGTGCTGCTTAAATACATGTATGAATAGAAAAAAGAAAATGATCCCTGCTTTATAGATTTTTAAAAGCCGGGATCATTTTTTTAGAATCAGTTTTTTCCTTGCAAAGAGAATTGGAAAGGAATATAATATTATATTGTCTGCTGAAAATAACTAGGCATGGGATTTAAGGGAGGTAATGTTATGGAGACTGAAAGTCACACGATAAAGAAAACTATAAACCGCTACCGCAGCTTTCGCTACGCATTAATTCTGGAAGGTATAGTCATAGGTGCCGGATCAGGGGCAGTTGTTGTGCTTTTCCGGTATTTGTTAAGCAATGCAGATATAATTCTTCATCTGGTTCTGAAATACGAAAAGGATCATATCTGGTTTATACCAGTATGGTTTATTTTTTTGGCTTCTGCGGCTTTTGCTGTAGCCCTTTTGCTTAAATGGGAAGCTTTTATATCGGGAAGCGGGATTCCCCAGGTGGAAGGTGAGATGATCGGAGAACTGGATCCATGTTGGTGGAAGGTACTTGCTGCAAAGCTTGGCGGGGGACTGCTGTCATTGGGGTGCGGCCTGTCCCTGGGCAGGGAAGGCCCAAGCATCCAGCTGGGTTCCATGGCCGCAAAAGGGTTTGCCCGTCTGACGAAAAGAGACAGGACGGAAGAAAAGCTTCTTATCACCTGCGGAGCAAGTGCCGGTCTCTCGGCTGCTTTTAATGCTCCTATTGCAGGAGTTCTTTTTTCACTGGAAGAAGTTCATAAACATTTCTCCCCAGAGGTGCTGCTGTCCACTATGGCCTCTGCGATCACCGCTGATTTTGTATCCCGAAATGTCTTTGGAATGCGCCCTGTTTTCGATTTTCAGATCGCACAAATGCTGCCACTGACCACCTATGGACATGTAATTTTATTAGGTGTGATTATGGGAGGGATGGGTGTGTTATACAACACCTGCCTGTCAGGAGTCCAGGATCTCTATCAGAAGATCCCCAGTCAGACCACGAGGCTGATGATCCCATTTTTATTAACCGGAGTATTTGGCATCCTTTATCCCTATATATTGGGTGGGGGGCATTCCCTGGTTGAGGTTCTCACGAAGGGGGAGATGATGCTTGGATCCTTGTGCCTGCTTTTGGTCTTAAAATTCGGGTTTTCCATGTTAAGCTTTGGTTCGGGTGCACCGGGAGGGATTTTTCTGCCGCTTTTGGTGCTTGGGGCTGTGACCGGAAACATTTATTTCAGTGGGATAGGAATGATTTCTCATTCCTTAGACGGGTATTTGGACAATTTTATTATATTGGGAATGGCAGGTTATTTTTCTGCCATAGTCAGGGCACCTATTACAGGAATTATTCTGATCAGTGAGATGACAGGTTCCTTTTCTCATTTGCTGACGCTGTCCATGGTTTCCCTGGCAGCCTATGTGGTTCCTGATATGGTCCATTGCGCGCCGGTATACGACCAGCTTCTTCACCGTCTTCTTTCGAAAATGAACGGTGGAAAGGAACATTCACTTACAGGTGAAAAGGTTCTGGTGGAAGGTATAATCTTTCATGGAAGTGAGGCCGAAAGCAAGAAAGTTTCAGAAATCAGTTGGCCCAGAACCTGCCTGCTGATCTCGTTAATGAGAGGAGAGGCCGAGTTTGTTCCAAGCGGAGAGACTATATTTACTGCGGGAGATAAAATTGTGGTTCTGTGCGAGGAAACGGTACAGGGAGAGCTCCACCGGGTCTTGAGGAATGTGTGCGAAACGGTGAAAGTGGGACGCTAGACCGAAATACATGGGATAAATACGATGTTTTAGGTTGACTTTACCATGAAAAAAGACGTAAACTGGAAGAAATGAAAAATCAGGAGTTCAGACATGAAAAATCAGGGAATGGGAAGCGGCGACGAACTGGAACGCCGCCGCCGTGCCAGAGACCGGCGGAGGAAACTGAAAAAAAAGCAAAAAAGAAAGCGGATGCTATACATAGGGGCATGGATTGTTG
>JAEWRS010000051.1 GCA_023398855.1 Bacillota bacterium | reverse complement strand
GGTCTAACCCCATCTATCATCATTCCTTTGCATTAAAATCACCTACCAGGCTGTAACAATGTGTCACGGTGAAGTGTTATGTTATTATAGCACGACTAAAAAAGACTTACAACAGGAAAATAAACTTTCTGCCGCAAGCCTTTCTAACCGTATTATCTGCTTAATTCCAAGAGCTTGGATTTTAATTCGCCTTCCATCCGGCTCAATTCCACTTCAGCTTCCCGGCGCTTTGTTCTGCCGTCTGCCTGGATCCGTACCACCTCATCCAGGGTGGTTATCAGAGATTCATTTGTTTTCTTAAGGGTCTCCATATCCACAATTCCCCTCTCCGATTCCTTTGCCGTCTGAATGGTGGCGGTCTTTAATACCTCCGCATTCTTCTTTAGAAGTTCATTGGTCATATCCGTTACCTCCCGCTGGGCCTTTGCTGCCTGCTGGGAATGGTTGATCCCAATGGCAAGAACCATCTGGCTCTTCCAGAGTGGAATGGTGTTCACCAGAGTGGACTGTATCTTTTCCGTCATCAAGGTGTCATTGTTCTGGACCAGACGGATCTGGGGAGCCATCTGAATGGATATCATGCGGGTCAGCTCCAGATCATGAAGCTTTTTTTCAAAACGATTCAGCATGGAGGATAAGTCATTGGCCGCCTGGGCATCCTCCGGAAGCCCGCTTTTAGCTGCCCGGTCTAACAGTACCGGGAGCTCTTCCATCTGTACCCTGGAAAGCTTTCTTTTACCAGCCAGAATATACATGGAAAGCTCTTTAAAATACGTGGTGTTTAAATCATACATTTTATCCAAAAGGGCAATGTCCTTTAACAGCTGGATCTGATGATTGGAAAGAACCTTGCAGATCTGGTTGACATTGGTTTCCGCTTTTGCATACCTGGCCTTTATGCCCTCAACCCGGTTGGCACTTTTTTTGAAAAAGCCAAAAAGCCCCTTCTCTTCCTCTTCTATCTCAAAGCTCTTAAGCTCCACAACCACATCCGACAGCATCTGGCCTACTTCACCCAAATCCTTGGATTTTACATTATCAAGGGCTGCTTCGGAAAAATCAGCGATCTTTTTCTGTGCGCCTGCGCCATACTGAAGGATTAAATTAGAGTCCTTTAAATCAATCTTTTCCGAAAAATCAGCTACCTGCCGTTCTTCTTCCGGTGTTAAGGTCACCCCAGGCACTTCGTCTGCTGATTTAAGAACGCCCGGACTTTGAACCAGCTGGTTTTCTTCCATTCCGCTGACTTTTAGAGGAGCCAGTGTCAGCCACGGCGCTTCTTTTAACATCTCATCAATATCCTTACTCATTCTTCATTCCTCCTGTAAAATCGCTTTCCGCCCAGCCATCTTTTTTCAGCATGGTCTGGATCACAGACGCATCTGTGGCAACATCCAAGGCAGCATCCTGGTAAAGATCATCAAGCAGCCGCTCAAAGGCCTGGTTTATGGTATCAAGTGTTCTCTCTATCTCCGCCTTGGCGGAAGTAATATTTGTGCCCTGGGATCCCACGCTGTCAAAATCACGGTATGCATTTACCAGTTTTACCGTTGTGGGAAGGTAATATTCCATAAAACGCTCCATCTCCTGAATTCGCCTTGGATGCCTGGAAACAGATTCAAAGATTTTGCGTATCACCTGTTCTAAATTGGAAATTTTCTGAGAAATCACTTCTCCCGGAATCGCATCATTGGCTTCTCTTAATATTCTTAAATAATTCTGTCCCTCAGCCATCATCTGTTTCATTTCATCTGAAACAGTCCCTGTTTTTTCCTTTTCACCGGCCTCCTCAAGCTCTCTTACCTTTAGAGCCTTCTGACATTCTAAATACTGTCTGTAGGTGTTGTCACTTAAAATCAGACAAGTTTTCTGCTCATCTAAATATGCCTGCTTAAAGATGCCCAGCTTAATCATCCTCTGAACGTCCTTTAAAACGAATTCACGGGATCTTCCAACGCTGCTAGCCAGTTCCTCCATGCTGCAGTACATCCGCTTTCCAGCCTGCTTTGCATAGATCCTGGCTCTTTTTAGCCTGTCCCTGATCAATATGCCTGTCCGTAGCATAAAACCGGAGGCGCCGCCTAACAGAAGCAGGAACAAGGTAGAACCTGCCACGGCCCAGATCACTGGCCTTACCACCAGCGCCACGATCCAGACAATCAAAAGAAACAACAATATCAGGCCAATGCCAATGCCGCCAAAAACCGTATACAAAACCCCGGCTACACGGCCTGTCTGATTTAGCTGAACCAGTTCTCCCTGGTCATCACCGTTTCTTCTCCGGGCATCCCGGCTGGTCTGAAACGCCTTGTATCCCGGCCCGCTTTCTGGTTTTCCTTCTTGAAACGCTTCTTCCCTCCACAGGGGTCTCCGGTACCGCTCTGTTCTACGCTTTCCTGACCTGGAAAAACCTTCCTCTGAAGGTTTTTTTCCAGAATCCGCCCCCTTCACCAACTGGCTCCTGGCTTCCTCCAGGGCAGAATTAACCGTATCCGATATGGTTGTGTTCAGTTGGTTAAAATCCATAGAATCTATGGCTTTTTGCACCGAGTCCCTGATCTGGTCTCCTAAATTTGAAAATTCTCTATTATCCATATTCCCTGATCTCCCAAAAGACATTTTGCTGCGTCAGACTTTAATCATATCACGAAATCTTCTGATTTACAATTGCGCATACATTCAAAAAAATAGAAAGCAGCCATAACCGGAAGCTTCTTCCAGCTTTGGTTTTACTTTCTATTCTCTTAACAGTCTTCTAGGACAGCAGATGGCCTTTTTCTCTCATTACCGCTATTACCTGATCCACAAATTTCTCACAGGTGTGGATATCAGCTGCTTCCACCATAACCCGCACAACAGGCTCGGTACCTGACTGGCGAAGCAGAATCCTTCCGCTGCTTCCCAAGCTTTCCGCAACCTTTTCCACTTCAGCTTTGACCGCTTCATCGTCCTGGGCAGCCGTTTTATCATGTACACGGACATTTTTAAGCACCTGAGGAAAAATCTCAAGCCCGGAAACCAGTTTGCCAAGGCTCTCCTTCTTTTCCAGAATCACTTCCATTACCTTTAAGGAGGTCAAAATACCGTCTCCCGTGGTCGCATGTTTGCTGAAAATAATGTGACCGGACTGTTCCCCGCCTAAACAATTCCCATATGTTACCATGTTCTCGTAAACATATTTATCGCCTACCGCTGTTTTTTCATAATCAATGCCTTCCCGCTCAAATGCTTTGTACAATCCGAAATTGGACATTATGGTGGTAACTACCTTGTTATTCTTAAGAGTGCCCTGTTCCTTCATATACTTACCGCAAATGTACAAAACAGCGTCTCCGTCTACCAGTTCTCCGTTTTCATCCACTGCAATACACCGGTCAGCGTCTCCATCATAGGCAAAACCAACATCAGCCCCTACCTCTTTTACAAATTTCATAAGCTGTTCTATATGGGTGGAACCACAGCCCGTGTTAATATTTAAGCCGTTTGGTTCATTGCTGATCACATGGGTTTCCGCTCCAAGGGCATCAAACACGTTCTTTGCAATAGCAGATGCACTGCCGTTAGCACAGTCTAAAGCCACTTTTTTGTTTTTAAAGGACCTGGTTGCAATAGAAATCAGGTAACCGATATACCGGTTTCTTCCAGCAGCAAAGTCCACGGTACGGCCGATCTTATCGCGTTTTGCCAAAGGCAGTTCTCCCAATTCCCCATCCAGATATTTTTCAACTTCAAGGATCACGCTCTCTTCCAGCTTTTCCCCCTTCTCGTTAATCACCTTGATGCCATTGTCATAGTAAGGATTATGGCTGGCAGAAATCATGATTCCGCAGGAAAATCCTTCGGTGCGCACCACATAAGAGACGCTTGGAGTAGTGGTAACGTGAAGCAGGTATGCATCTGCTCCTGATGCGGTAAGACCCGCCACCAGGGAATATTCAAACATGTAGCTGCTGCGCCTCGTGTCTTTTCCAATGACGATCCTGCACACTTCTTCCGGGTTCTTCTGCCCATAGTACCAGCCCAGAAAACGCCCTACCTTATAGGCATCCTCCACCGTCAGAGTCACATTTGCTTCTCCCCTGAAGCCGTCCGTTCCAAAATATTTTCCCATTATAATATCTCCTTTTCACCAGTTTCCAGATCTTGTAAAATAATTGATTTGTCCAGATATGTTATTCTGAATTTCCTTTTACGGCACTTCATATGCATACAGAATGGTTCTTGCATCATTGAACTCATAGCTGCAGGTCACAAATGACCATAGCTGCTTCACCGGTTCTTCCGGTTTTTGTAAAAACAAACCTTCCTTTGTCATGTCCTCCACATAAGTCTGAAAGCTCTCCTCTGATTCAAATGCAGTTTTCCTGCGAATGGCTGAGGCATCCGTATAAAGAGCAGTGATAGGCCTCAAATGGTATTCCCTTTCAGGCGTGTAAATAAAAATATCCTGATGCTCTTTAAAAAAAGTCTCATCCTTATATTTTATCACATCCTTAAACATGGTCCCGTTCTTCATGTGATGCCCGTATATTATGTTATGTCTGCCCGAAAAATCAGGTTCGCTTTCAAAATCAAGATAAATAGTTCCTGCCACACTTTTTTTACCTTCAAAATCCGTATCCAGATAAGTTTCATTGTTATCCGTATGTACAATGGGGTAGTCAATGGCAGTACCCTGGATTCTGATCCAGCCCACAATATCCGGATTGATCTTTTCCAGCTCTTTAAAATCAATGGGAGAAACATAAGGCGCGCTTGTTTCTGCTTCCGTAGGACTGCTCTCCGTCTCACGTGCCGTGGTCTCTCTCGCAAGCTCCGCCAGACTCTCATACTGCTGCCTGGCATGATTTCTCTTTTGAAAATCAGAATATAGCATCCCAAGGCCTGTAGCCAGAAAAATCACGGCCAAAATGAAAACGACATAAGCCAGTTTTTTATTTTTCACGCTTATTCCTGCTTTCTTTTATGAATGTTGCTTTTATCAGTATACATTATTTTAGCAAAAATCTCAATCTTTTATAAGCAGTGCTAGACTTTTCCACTTTTTTTCTATATACTGAGAAAAGAAAATGTTATTATGGAGACATTTATGAAAAATCGAGAAACTACTATTTATGTTAGTATGCTGGGAGGATTTTCTGTATCCATGGGAGACAGAACAATCGTAGACCAGAATAATCAGGCAAAAAAGCCCTGGAGCCTTTTAGAATACCTTATTACCTTTCGAGGCCGGGATATTCCGGTAAATGAACTGATTGACCTGTTTTGGAAAGATGAAGGCAGCAATAATCCGGCAGGAGCATTAAAAACATTGATGTTCCGTGTCCGCAAGCTTCTGGAACCTTTGGAGTATCCCACACAGGAGCTGGTATTCCAGAACCGGAAAGCCTACGGTTGGACCAAAGACCTTGTGACGGTCTGTGATACCGATCGTTTTGAAGAACTGTGCATCCAATCCGAAGCCGCAGGGCTTACCGGAGACGACCGTTTAGCCCTTTGTCTGCAGGCATTTGCCCTGTACAAAGGAAATTTTCTTCCAAAATCCGAATGGGAATCCTGGGTCGTGCCCATTCATACATATTATCACACGCTCTATCAAAAACTGATTCAGAAAACTTTGCTCCTGCTGGAGGAAAGAAAAGACTATCCTACCATCATTGATGTATGCCAGCAGGTCATTTCCATTGACCCCTACAGCGAAGATGCCCATTATTACCT
>JAEWRS010000026.1 GCA_023398855.1 Bacillota bacterium | reverse complement strand
AGTTTGATCTGAGTATCTGAGATACTAAAATAGAGGTAGGGCCATCAGCTGCACCGATAATCCCAATGGACGCAGCATCAGAAAGATCAAAACCAAGCAATATTGCCAATGAAATCGTTAAAAAGATACCAAACTGAGCCGCCGCACCAAACAGCATCATAATGGGATTGGATAATAGGGGGCCAAAATCAATCATAGCTCCAATTCCGATAAACAAAAGAAGAGGCAGGGCTTCCGAAGCTTCTATCCCGGTTTCAAACAGCCACTGAATGATGCCGTGTGTATCTCCTATTCCCGGAAGAGTCTGATTCACCACTCCGGACATGGGCAGATTGACCAGGATTGCTCCAAATCCCATTGGCAGAAGGAGGGAGGGCTCGTACCCCTTATTAATAGCAAGATAAATCAGTAAAAAACCTACAAAATACATGACTAACTGGGGAATTGTAATAGAAGTGATACCTGACAATAAAAAATCCATTTTTTTGCTCCCTTCACGTTTGTGTTTTCTTATGCCGGCAAAAACCATCTTAAGCAACCGAAAAACAAGACCTGCTCCTAAACCAGGATTCAAGTCTTGCCTTTTCAAATAAAACCGGAAGCTTGACACTCCGGATATTGATTTCACTGCTGCCAATAAAATTAAAGCCTTTCAGCTACCTCATGATGACTGTTCCTCGATATCTGGCTTTTATTACCATATCACAAGCATGGCCACAAGTCAATCTGAACAAACATATTTACGCAATCTCTTAACATATGTGTAATACTGACAAAGGTAAGGTACATCCCGCTAAGGCAAAAGCTCATTAAGATGGGGAAATATTTCGATACTTCTTTTTAAAATCCCCTTCATATAAGCAATAGCAATTCCATAATTGGTAAAGGCCACTCCAGCATCCGAAGCACACTTTCTCCTGTATTCCATTTCCCGTTCATTCAACATACATCCGCCGCAGTGGATGATCAGCTTATAAGCCCCTATGTCTTCCGGAAACTCCCGCCCAGAGGATGTCTCTATTACAAGCTCCTTTCCCGTATGCTGCCGAAGCCAGCGGGGAAGCTTTACGGTACCAATGTCATCGCACTGCCTGTGATGGGTGCATCCTTCGGAGATCAGAATCTTATCCCCATCCTTTAAATCCCCAATGGCTGCCACACCCTTTACGGCATCCTCTAAAAATCCCTTGTACCTGGCCATAAGAATGGAAAAGGAGGTGAGAAGGATCTCTTCGGGCGTATCCTTACTTACCTGCTCAAAAGCCTGGCTGTCTGTAATGACAAGGGCAGGCTTGTTTCCCAGCCTTTCCAGGGTCCCTTTTAATTCCGTTTCCCGCACTGCCACCGATATGGCCCCTGCTTCTAAGATATCCCGTATGGCCTGCTGCTGGGGCAGGATGAGGCGGCCCTTTGGTGCAGCCTTATCAATGGGGATCACTAAAACCACCAGGTCATAGGGGTTAAGGAGATCTCCTACGATCCTCATTTTTGTGTCCCCGGTGTTTACAAGGCGCCCGATTAGTTCCTTTAACTCCTGGATAAACATACCTTCCGACGCACTGACCGAAAGTCCGTCATCATAGGTCTGGACTCCGGTAAGATCACATTTATTATAAGCAACCACATAAGGGATCTTCTTTTCCTGAAACAAAAGGATGAGTTCCTCATCGGCCTTTGTCTTACCAACCGCCCCATCCACAACCAGAACCCCACAGTCGGACCGGTTTAATATCTGTTTTGTTTTCCTTACCCGCATTTCTCCCAAAGCGCCTTCATCATCAAAGCCCGGCGTATCAATGATGACCACCGGCCCCATGGGAAGAAGCTCCATGGATTTATAAACCGGATCAGTGGTGGTACCTTTCACCTCAGAAACAACGGACAATTCCTGTCCTGTCACTGCATTGACAACGCTTGATTTCCCCGCATTGCGGAGGCCGAAAAATCCAATGTGCACCCGCTCTGAGGATGGTGTTTCATTAAGTCCCATGGCTATCTCCTTTTCTACTGTCGATTTTTGCGATGGCAGGGAGCTAAGGTCAAGTAAGCCTGACCTTGTCCGCTGTCCCCAGGATCAGAAGCGGAAATCCCTGATTCCTTTTTCTATTTTCTCTAAATGGTCTTGGCAGAGCAGGCGGACCTTTTCCTTTGGAATGTGGTTTAATTCCGCTTCAATCAGGGCTTCTCCGATCTTTCCTGTATCCTCTGAAGCATAATCCATTAAATATTCCTTTAGTGTCATCAGGGCGTTGGGCTGGCAGCAGTTCTGAATCTGACCGCTTTTGCAAAGGCTCATAAAACGGTCTCCCGTACGTCCTTCCCGGTAGCAGGCTGTGCAAAAGGAAGGGATATAACCCATGTCCATGAGCCAGTGGACCACCTCATCTAAGGAACGCTGGTCCGATACGTCAAACTGCTCCGTATCCGTAGGACGGATTTCCTCCTGGTAGCCGCCTACGCTGGTTCTGGAACCACCGCTGATCTGGGACACCCCAAGCCGGATGACTTTTTCTCTTACTGACTGGCTTTCCCTGGTGGAAACGATCATGCCTGTATAAGGAACCGAAATACGGATCAGGGCACAGAGCTTAGCAAATATTTCATCATCAATCCCATTGTCAAAGGCATTTGGATCAATGTCATCGGCTTTCTTAATGCGGGGAACGCTGATGGTATGAGGTCCTACCCCATGGACCGCCTCCAGATGCTCTGCGTGCATTAAAAGTCCTGCAAATTCATACTGGTACAGTTCCAGTCCAAAGAGAACACCCAGACCTACGTCGTCAATGCCCCCTTCCATGGCCCGGTCCATGGCCTCGGTGTGGTAGGCATAGTCATGCTTGGGACCTGTTGGATGGAGCTTTTCATAGCTTTCCTTATGATAGGTTTCCTGAAAGAGAATATAGGTTCCGATCTCCGCCTCTTTCAGCTTCCTGTAATTCTCTACCGTTGTTGCGGCAATGTTTATATTGACCCGGCGGATGGCGCCGTTTTTATGTTTGATGGAATATATGGTTTTGATGCAATCCAGAATGTATTCAATGGGATTATTCACAGGATCCTCTCCTGCTTCAATGGCAAGCCGCTTATGCCCCATGTCCTGTAGGGCGATAACTTCTTTTTCCACCTCTTCCATGGTCAGTTTTTTCCTGGCGATGTGTTTGTTTTTTAAGTGGTATGGACAGTAGGTGCAGCCATTTACGCAGTAGTTGGAAAGATATAGAGGTGCAAACATGACGATGCGGCTTCCGTAGAAATCCTTTTTGATCTGTTCTGCCAGGTCGTAGATTTCCTGTATTTTTTCCGGAATGTCACAGGCCAGAAGGACAGATGCCTCCCTGTGGGTCAGGCCTTTTGCCAGCCTTGCCTTGGCAATAATCTGGTCGATGAGCTGAGTATTTGCTTTGT
>JAEWRS010000012.1 GCA_023398855.1 Bacillota bacterium | reverse complement strand
GGCTTGGCTATGCCTATGTCATCATGCCGGTGCTAAAGCGGCTGTACTCCGGGGATCCGGAAAAGATGAAACGGGCATTAAAAATGCACCTGGGTTACTTTAACACTACCCCGGCAATGTCTCATCTGATCATTGGTGCGGATATGGCATTGGAGGAAGAACTGGGAATTGAGGCAGAAGAAGCCATTACCGGTCTGAAAACCGGACTGATGGGGCCTTTTGCAGGAGTCGGGGATACTCTGTTTATTGCAATCTACCGGGCTATCGTATTCTCCATAGCAGCTTATATTGCCATGCAGGGGAATCCCGTTGGGCTTATCATCCCTCTCATTGCCTGCGTGGGAATTTTATGGATACGGTATCAATTCACCAGCCTTGGCTATCGATCCGGCCGAAAGCTTGCCACAGGATTTGCGGATAAAATATCTCCTGTCACAGAGGCCGCCAGCATTCTGGGATTAACCGTAGTAGGGGCACTGATCCCTTCTGTAATCAAATACAATACGAATCTGCAGTTTACCATGGGAGAGGTGACCTTTGCATTACAGGATATGCTGGATAAAATCATGCCATCCCTGCTTCCTCTGGGAATCGTTGCATTCTCATACTGGCTTCTGGGAAAGAAGAAGGTGGATTCCACAAAATTGATTTTCATTCTGATTATTTTAGGCATGATACTTGGAAACCTGCAGTCCATGCTGACCTTTGCAGCCGGTTTGCTTTAGAAAAATGGAAGTTGAAACAGGAAAGGAAATAGTGGTATGATTGGAATCATAGTAACTGGTCATGGGGAATATGCCTCTGGCTTGACCAGCAGCTTAAAGCTGCTGGCAGGAGAGACAGAATATTATGAAGCAGTTGATTTTAAGCCAGAGGATTCCACGGAAGTTCTGACAGAAAATTTAAGGTCAGCGATGGGGAGGCTGAAGGACTGTGATTCCATGGCAGTACTTGCAGACCTGATGGGAGGTTCTCCCTTTAATGCGGCCTCCAGACTGAAAATGTCCGGTATCCATGAACATATGGAGGTAGTGGGAGGCATCAGCCTTCCTCTGGTCCTCCATGCCTACCTGTCCAGAGGAATCATTTCAGACCTAAGAGAGCTTTTGGATGCGTCCCTGGAGATGGGGAAACAGCATATGGTTTATTTTCAGCCATCAGATGAAGCATGTGAACTGGAAGAATAGGGATAAGAAAAGGAGGAAGATCCATGGCAATTGTGCACGCAAGAGTAGATGAAAGACTGATCCATGGTCAGGTGGCCATGGTTTGGACCAATACCGTAGGAGCCAGCCGGATCATAGTGGTCAACGATGAGGCAGTTAAGGATGAAATGATTATCGCTGGCCTTAAGATGGCAAAACCGGCAGGTGTAAAGCTCTCTATCTTGTCTTTAAAGCGGGCGGCAGAAAAATTTGCGGAAAAGTCATATGAAGGAGAAAAGGTATTTCTTATCACAAAAAACGTGGGAGATATGGCGGAGCTGATTCGCTCTGATGTTCCCATAAGAGAATTTAACGTGGGAAATGTGGCAAAAAGAGAAGGAAGCAGGCCCATTAAAAAGTCAGTGAACCTGACGGAAGAGGATGAAAGGGATATCCGGGAGATGATAGGGCTGGGAGTATGTGTAACGGCTCAGATGCTGCCCAATGAGTCGGACCAGTCCATTATAAACATGCTGTAATATAAGGGGATACTAAAGGAGGCGGAATGGAATCAGTCAGATTAAAAATAAGAGAACAATACAATGAAATGAGCAAAGCAGAAAAGAAGATTTCTGATTATGTATTGTCGGATACCAAAAACTGCCTTGGAATGACAGCAGTGGATATTGCAGGAAAAAGCGGGGTATCCTCCGCCTCTGTGATCCGTTATGTTCAAAAGCTTGGCTTTGACGGGCTGGAAGGCTTTAAACTGGCTCTTGCAGCGACTGATGCTCAAAGCGATAAGGAAGATATGGTGGATCCCATTATATCCAAAGAGGATGATTTGGATACCCTGTGCCGAAAAATGGATGCCCTGGTTGATGCGGCATTTCAGGATTTTTTCTATCAGCTGGATAAAGATGCTTTAAAAAAAGCAATCGGAAAAGTAAAGAAAGCCCGGCGCATTTATCTGGTTGGAATCGGAAGCTCTTCCCTGCCTGCTTATGATTTGTTTCATAAACTCAAGCGGGCCGACATCAATGCGGATTTTTACCAGGATATCAATATGATGGTAGAGTTTTTTAATTACATTGACAATAGGGATGTGGTGATCGCATTTTCCTACAGCGGACAGTCCCAGGAGATTTTATATGCCTGCAGGGCAGCAGAAAAGCAGGGGGCATCTGTCATAGCAATCACCCGCAGGGGAGATTCTCCTCTTCAGGGTATTGCAGATATATGCCTCCATGTGCCTGACAATGAAAAAGTCATGCGGATCGGTGCCTTTACCTCACTTCATACCTCCATCATGATGGCGGATCTTTTGTACATGGGAGTGATCCAGGAGAATTTAGAGCATTATGAAGTGGAGCTGATCAAAACCAGAAAGATGGTAGAGGGGCTGAAAATAAAAAAATAGAGGAGTTTTATGTGCAATATAGATAAGCTTACAACAGAATTAACCAATGAATCCACAGGGAATATTGACAGGCTGGATTCATTGGAAATCGTAACTATAATAAATAATGAAGACAAAAAAGTGGCAAAAGCAGTAGAAAAGGTGCTTCCCCAGATCGCAGAAGCAGTGGATTCCATTGTGGAGCGTTTCAAAAAAGGCGGACGGATTATTTACTGCGGTGCAGGATCCTCCGGACGGATGGGCACACTGGATGCCGTGGAACTGACCCCCACCTACAGCGTATCCCCGACCCAGGCCTTTGGCCTTCTTGCAGGCGGAGAAGAAGCCATGTATATTGCGGTGGAAGGTGCAGAAGACTCAAAAGAGCTGGCAGTAGAGGATTTAAAACGGGTAAACTTAACAGCCGATGATTGTGTGATCGGCATTGCTGCCAGCGGCAGGACGCCCTATACAATGGCGGCATTAAAATTCGGTAAGCAGACTGGTGCCCTTACCATTTCCGTCACCTGCAACCAGGCCAGTGCCATGGCCAATATTGCGGATATATCCATTGCCCCGGTAGTGGGGCCAGAGGTAATCAACGGATCCACCAGAATGAAGGCAGGAACAGCCCAGAAAATGGTAGTTAATATGCTTTCCACCGCGGTCATGGTCAGGCTTGGAAAAGTATACCGCAACTACATGGTCCATGTACAGCCCACCAATGAAAAGCTTATAAAGCGGTCTGTTAAGATGATCGGGGAAATAACGGGTGCTGAAGAGGAGCTGGCTCTAAAGGTGCTTTATGAGGCAGACAAGGATGTGGCCGCTGCCATTGTGATGATCGAATGCGGCTGTAAAAAAGACCAGGCCCAAAAGGCTCTTACAGAGTCCGGCGGTCAGGTGAGGAAGGCCATTGAAGCTGTGAAAAACGGAGCATATAAAGATGGAAGCAGCCTGGAATAATAAGAATGAAGGTATTCTGAAAGAAATGACAAAACAGCTGGTTGGAGATCAGGTTATCCGGGGAGCCAGCCTGGGCTTTATCAGTGACCAGGGATATCGTCTGATGTACACTGGAAAGCAGGGAGCAGTGGCCCCCTATTGTGACCGGAATGTGGAAGCAGGAATGTATTACGATCTCGCTTCGCTGACAAAGGTCATTGGAACGGCAACCCGGATCCTCCAGCTGGCGGACATGGGAGCAATAAGTCTTTGCGCTCCTGTGAAGGAGATCCTGGACTGGTTTTCCTATGAGGACATAACAGCAGAGCAATTGCTGCTTCATACAAGCGGGCTTCCTGCGGAGATACGGAACAAGGAAAGCTGGAGCAGGGACAATCTGATGGAATACCTCTCCACAACGCCCAGAGAAAAGGAAGGCGGACAAGGGTTCCTGTATTCTGATGTGGGGTTTATCCTGTTAGGAAAGATCATCGAGCGTGTGGATCATACCACACTTGAAGAGACCTTTCAGGAGCACATCTTCCGTCCTCTTGGGATGACGGATACCTCTTATTTCGTTCATGGCCCAAGGGACCGTTTCATTCCAACGGAATGTACGGAGCAAAGAGGCTGCATCTGCGGAGAGGTCCACGATACCAAGGCTTACTTACTGGGACAGTGCGGCAGCGCGGGTTTGTTCTCCACCCTGGAGGATGTGGCCAGGTTTGTGAAGGCGTATTTAAAGCATTCCCAGCTATTGTTTGGAGAGGAGCTGTTTGAAAAGCTTTCCAGCATCATAACCTTTGAACGCACCCTGGGCTGGAGCAAGGAATATGGTAGGGATACTCTTTATCATACCGGTTTTACAGGAACCTCAATATTAATGGATTTAAAGAGCAGAAATGGGTTAGTTCTGCTGACAAACAGGATCCATCCCAGCAGGAATAATGAAGAGTTCTTAAGGGTGAGAAAGAAAATGAATGAAGTTTATCTTAATATGGCTGTAAGGAACCTTTAAAAATAAGGGGCTGCTCTTTTACCAGGAGCTGCCTCTTATTTTTAAATGGGAGATCATAAGCAATCACAGAAACCCGGTCACAGTCAGCGGAAATGGCTTTTCCCTGGCGATGAAATAAAAGTACAGAATAAAATATTTATATTGTAATTTAATTACGCATAGTGTATAATGCTATTAAAGATATATAGCTATAAGAAGTGAGGGATACACTATGGATTTTCCAAATACAGGTTATCAGTTACGGGTACAATCAATACTGGCTGAAATTACGAAAAATGAAAAGAAAATTTATGAATTTATTGAAAACAACCGGAGAGACATAATTCATATGTCTGTTGCAGATGCAGCGGAAGCTTGTGAGGTCAGCGAGCCGACAATCGTAAGATATGCTCAAAAACTTGGTTATAAAGGATATCAGGCTATGAAAATCAGTATTGCGCAGGAGAGCATTGAACCGGAACAACAGATCTATGGTCATCTTGCAAAGGATGATACGATTTCGACAATTGTCAATAAGATTCTTGATTCCAATATCCAGTCACTAAAAGACACCAGCGATGTACTTAACCGGGAAAGTATTGATGATGCGGTTAATCTGATCCTGGGTTGCCGGCGGCTTTTATTCTTTGGTGTTGGCGGCTCTGGCTGCATAGCACTGGATGGACAACATAAATTTATAAAAATCGGCTATTTGGCAATGGCTTTTTCTGATAGTAATCTGCAGGCAATGGCAGCGTCAGTCTTAACTCCTAAGGACGTTGTGGTGGCCATCTCTCATTCAGGGGCGTCAAAGGATATTTTGATGGCATTGGAAATCGCCAGGAACTCAGGGGCGAGAACCATTGCAATTACCAACTATGGCCGGTCACCGATTGTCGACATTGCTGAAGTTGTACTTTTTACGTCATCGAATGAAACTGCATTTAACAGTGATGCACTATCTTCAAGAATTGCGGAACTGTCTATTATCGATATGTTGTATATTGGTGTTTCTTACAAACGATATGATGAATCCTATGCTGAGATATTAAAGACAAGGAAGGCTTTGGATGCTACGAAAATTTAAGGGGGTGATAAAGGCAGGAGATGAGAGATTACTTTAGAGGAGGTGATGGAAGCCGGTCAACATTTATGGAAAACAGGAAAGGAGGGAAAACATGTTTTGTGGTATTGATTTGGGTACTTCCGGAGTAAAGGCAGCAGTTTTTGACACCCATGGAAAACAGCTGGCATTTGCCAGAAGGGAAGTGGATTTAGTTCATCCCCGGACCGGATGGTCTGAACTGGAACCGGAAAATTATCTGAATAAGGTTTATGAGGTTATACAAGAGGTATCAGAACAATGCAGCGGTGAAATAAGGTCAGTCGCAGTATCCTCTCAGGCCCAGGCGGTCGTTCCGATCGATAAGGATGGAAAAGCATTATATAACATCATTGTCACCATGGACAACAGGACTTTGAGGCAATATCAGTTCTGGCATGAAAATTATGATGAATGGGAACTGTATCAGCGCACTGGCAATGGTTTTGCTTCAATTTACACAGTAAATAAGATTATGTGGCACAAGGAACATATGCCAGAGGTCTATGAAAACACCTGGAAGTTCTGCTGCGTACAGGATTATGTGGTTTTTATGCTGACAGGAAGGGGACCATTTATTGATTATTCCATGGCTGGACGTACGATGATGCTGTCTTTAGAAAAACCTGAGTGGGATGAACGGATATTAAAAATCGCCGGAATACCAATCGAAAAGCTGTCTCAACCAGTCAGAGCGTCAACGATTGTGGGAACTGTAAAACAAAATATCAGAGCTTTGACAGGACTAAGAGATGATTGCCAGGTGGTTCTGGGAGGTCATGATCAGGCTTGCGGAGCAATTGGCAGCGGTGTGCTCAGACAAGGCCAGTTGATGGATGCCTGCGGGACTGTAGATGCTATGGTTACTGTACTGCCAGGTGTGACCATTGATCAGACTATGCTTAAGAACAAACTGCCGTGTTACAGACATGTGGATGGCAGCAGTTATATTACAATGGCAATTAATACAAATGGTGGTTTGTTTTTAAAATGGTATAAAAATACCTTCTTCAATGAGGAATCACAGTTGTGCAGCAAACAGAACTGTGATATTTATACACATATGATTGAGGGGTGCGCGAACACTCCTGCTGATATCTATGTATTACCT
>JAEWRS010000001.1 GCA_023398855.1 Bacillota bacterium | reverse complement strand
ACAAAGCAGGAAACAGAAAGCTCCAGTGAGGCGGAAAGCGGCGGGGCACAGGGAACCTTGACAGTTGCCATCTGGGATAAAAACCAGGAGCCGGGACTGACAGAAATTATGAAGGACTTTACAAATGAAACGGGAATCAAGACGCAGATTCAGGTAACTCCATGGGATCAGTACTGGACCATGCTTGAGGCAGGAGCTACAGGAGGTTCTCTGCCTGATGTGTTCTGGATGCATTCCAATGAAATCGCAAGGTACTCGGAGTATGAGATGCTGCTGAATTTAACGGACCGGGTTAAGGCAAGCAAGACCCTGGAAATGGATAAATTCCCGAAGGATATCGTTCAGATCTATAATTGGGAGGGTACAAAGCAGTATGCCGTACCAAAAGATATTGATACCATTGCTCTATGGTACAATAAGACCATGTTTGACGAAGCAGGAATTGCTTATCCTGACAAGGACTGGACATGGGACGATTTTGCAGAGGCGGCTAAAAAACTGACAAAGTCTGATGGAAGCCAGTATGGTTTTTCTTTAAGGCCCTCCAATGATCAGGCAGGCTGGAACAATATTGTTTATGATATGGGCGGCTATGTGATCAGCGATGATAAGAAAACTTCTGGATTTGACCAGCCGGGAACCATCAAAGGCTTAACCTTTATAACAGATTTAATTAAAGAGGGCTACGCGCCTCCGTACGAAGTAATAGCCGAGAATACTGAGGAAGCTTTGTTTGAAGCCGGTAAAGTGGCGATGGTTACGATGGGTTCCTGGATGCTTCCGGAGCTTTGTAACAATGACTACGTAAAAGCTAACTGCGATATTGCTGTTCTTCCCAAAGATGCGTCAACAGGAAAGAGAATCTCAATCTACAATGGACTTGGCTGGGCAGCTTCTGCCAACACCTCTATGCCAGAGGAAGCATGGAAGCTTATGGAATACATGGGTACAAAACCGGCACAGCAGAAGCAGTCTGATCTTGGAATCGTTATTTCTGCCTATGAGGGAACAACAGATAACTGGATCAAAGCATATCCGAATTTTAACCTTCAGGCATACTTAGATATGATGGGGGATCTGGTCATCAGACCATACTCCAAATCAACAGTTGCCTGGAATAATATGAGCCATGAGAAATTGATTGATGCATGGACCGGCGCCAAGAGTGTGGAAGATGTCTGTAAGGATATGGCACAGGAGATGAACGCCATGCTGGCACAAGAATAAGAAAGGCTGGGGGGCAGGCTGCAAAGCGGCCCCCCTTTTAAACCCAATCAAATGGCAAAGCAGATTGGAAAGATCTGCAAAACAAAGAAATGCGGAGGTCCCATGAATAGAAAATTAAAGGTATCAAGGCGGGAGAAAAGTGAATTTCTATGGGGATGGCTATTTTTGCTGCCAACCATGGCAGGGCTTATGATCCTAAATATTATTCCTATTTTCCAGACCATTTATCAAAGCTTTTTTAAAACAGGAGCATTTGGTAAAGGCAATGTATTTATTGGACTTGGTAATTACCGGAAGCTTTTCAGCGATGGAACTGTGTGGCAGGCACTGTGGAATACATGTAAATATGCGTTAGTGGAGGTACCGTTTTCCATAGCTATTGCTCTGGTGATAGCGGTCATTTTAAATGGAAAAATACGAGGCCGGTCTTTCTGGAGAACAATTTTCTTCCTGCCCATGGTAGCAGCTCCGGCAGCGGTGGCCATGGTTTGGAGGTGGCTTTATAATTCGGAGTTTGGACTTCTCAATCATTTACTCGGGTTAATCGGCTTAGGAGGAGTGAATTGGATTTCCAATACAAATATTGCCTATATCTCTTTAGCGGTTGTAGGAATCTGGTCTGTGATCGGTTACAATATGGTGTTGTTTTTTGCAGGGCTACAGGAGATACCCAGGGATTATTATGAAGCGGCTCAGATTGACGGGGCAGATGCCTTCAGCCAGTTTTTTACTATCACCCTGCCTCTGATATCTCCTACCATGTTTTTTGTGGCTGTTACCAGAATCATAGGGGCCATGCAGGTGTTTGACAGTATTTATATGATGATGGGAAAGAATAATCCGGCTTTGATGAAAACACAGTCACTGGTGTATCTTTTCTATAAATACTCCTTCATCGAAGGAAACAAGGGCTACGGCTCTTCCATTGTGCTGCTGCTGCTTTTGGTAATTCTTCTGATCACTGTGCTTCAGATGGTCTGCCAGAAAAAATGGGTAAACTATAGCTAGGAAAGGAGAACTATGGATAAGAAAAGAAAGTTTAAATCAGGTATTGTCTACTTCATCCTTGTCATAGGGTCCGTTATCATGCTGGTGCCCTTTTTGTGGATGCTGTTAACAGCATTTAAGAGTACGTCAGAGGCAACTCAGATGAACCCATTTATCATATTTCCCACAGTATGGAGACGAGAAGCTTTTCGTTCGGTGGTAAGCAAGATGAATTTTATCAGGCTGTACTGGAATACTTTGCTGCTTATTGTGGAACGTGTTATTTGTGCCGTGCTTACGGCAACGATGGCTGGATATGCATTTGGACGTCTTCATTTTAAGGGAAAGAATCTTGCCTTTTCCCTGGTGTTGTTCCAGATGATGGTGCCTTCTCAGATTTTTATTATTCCCCAATATCTTATGGTAAGCAAGCTGGGGATGCTGAATACTTCCTTTGGGCTGCTTTTTCCAGGGCTTGTAACCGCTTTTGGTACCTTCCTGCTAAGGCAGGCCTATATGGGACTTCCTTCCTCTTTGGAGGAAGCTGCAAGGCTTGATGGCTGTAATATTGGCCAGACCTTTCTCTACGTCATGGCCCCGCTGACCAAATCCTCCATGGTGGCTTTAGGCATTTTTACCGCCTTGTTTGGATTTAAGGAGCTGATGTGGCCTTTGGTGGTCAACACTGAGCAAAATAGTATGCCTTTATCCGCTGCCCTTGCAAAGCTGCAGGGACAGTTTGAAACAAATTATCCGGAGCTTATGGCAGCATCCTTGCTGGCATGTATTCCAATGATTATCATATATCTGATATTCCAGAAGCAATTTATTGAAGGAATTGCGACATCCGGAGGAAAATTATAAAAGGAGCCGACTTATGCCTATCATTTTTCATGAACAAACGAAACAATTTCACCTGTATAACCAGTCCGTGAGTTATATCATACAGATTATGGCAAACGGACAGCTGGGAAATCTGTATTATGGGAAACGCATTATGGACAGGGAGTCCTATGCATATCTTCTTGAGACAGGGGAGCGTGCTCACGCAGCAATTACCTGTCCGGAGCCGGTTAGTCTTTGTTTACAGTATACAAAGCAAGAGTATCCGGCGTATGGAACAGGGGATTACCGGTATGGCGCCTGCGTAGTCAGACAGGAGAATGGCAGCAGGATCAGTAATTTTACTTATGTGTCCCATGATATTATTGGGGGAAAGCGGTCCATAGAACCTCTTCCGTCCACCTATGTGGAAGAGGAGAAAGAGGCCCTTACTTTGGAGGTGACTCTTTGCGATGAGGTGATGGGTACAAACCTGATTCTATCTTATACCATTTATGAAGAGCTGCCGGTCATTACAAGGCATGCCCGGTTTGATCACCAGGGCAAGGAAGCGATTGTCCTTCTTACCGCCATGAGCGGAGCCGTGGACTTACCTGATTGTGACTATGAGATGATCCAGCTTTCAGGGGCCTGGTCCAGAGAACGTTATATAAAAAGGCGTGCTTTGGAACAGGGAATTCAGTCCATTTACAGCATGAGAGGAATCAGCAGCGCAGAGCATAATCCATTTTTGGCTCTGGTGAGAAAGGAGACTACCGAAAAAAGCGGTCAGGTATACGGTTTCAGCCTTGTGTACAGCGGAAGTTTCTTAGGCCAGGTGGAAGTTTGTTCCCATGATACCACCCGGGTGCTTATGGGGATTCATCCGGATACCTTTGAATGGCCTTTGAAAGCAGGAGAATCCTTTCAGACACCAGAGCTTGTGATGGTGTATTCGGATGAGGGACTTTCCCATATGAGTCAGAGTTTTCACCGTTTATACAGAACCCGGCTTGCAAAGGGCTATTGGAGAGACCGAGAAAGACCTGTGCTTTTAAATAACTGGGAAGCCACCTACATGGATTTTAATGAAGAAAAGATCCTGGAAATCGCCCAAAAGGCAAAGGAAACGGGAGTGGAGCTGTTTGTTCTTGATGATGGATGGTTTGGAGAACGCAACGACGATCACAGAGCCTTGGGAGACTGGTATGTGAATAAAAAGAAGCTGCCAGAAGGCATTTTTGGACTTTCAGAAAAAATCGAAGCCCTGGGTTTAAAGTTCGGCTTGTGGATCGAACCGGAAATGGTCAACAAGAACAGCCGTTTTTATGAGGCCCATCCAGACTGGATTCTGTCCGCTCCAAAACGGTATGAAACACCCAGCAGAAATCAGCACGTCCTGGATTTTTCACAGAAAAAAGTGGTTGATGCGGTTTACGGAATGTTAAAAGAGATTATTGGCAATGCCAGGATTTCGTATATTAAATGGGATATGAACCGGTATTTAACCGAATGCTATTCCAGAGGAACTTCACCTGAAGAACAGGGAATGGTGATGCATAAATATATTTTGGGTGTTTATGACTTATATACGAGGTTTACAAGGGATTTTCCAGAGATCCTGTTTGAATCCTGTGCCAGTGGTGGGGCCAGGTTTGATCCTGGAATGCTCTACTTTGCTCCGCAGGCATGGTGCAGTGACAACACAGATGCCATGGACCGGCTGAAGATTCAATATGGAACCAGTATGGTCTATCCCGTTTCCAGCATAGGAGCCCATGTTTCAGCGGTTCCCAACCACCAGGTCCACAGAATTACACCATTGGAGTCCAGAGGAAATGCAGCAATATTCGGAGCATTTGGATATGAATTGGATTTAAATCAACTGACCCCTGAGGAAATTGCAGTGGTAAAGAAGCAGATTGCATGCTATAAGAAGTACCGAAAGCTTTTGCATCAGGGTACCTTTTACCGGCTTAAGAGTCCTTTTGAAGGGAATGACACAGCCTGGATCACAGTATCAGAGGATATGGAACAGGCAGTCGGCGCCTATTATCAGGCGTTGAATCCGGCCAATGCCGGCTGGCTTCGGCTGAAGCTTCAGGGTCTTTGCGATCATATGCTGTATCAGGTTTCTCTGCCTGGGAAGGACGGCGAATATTACGGGAGCGAGCTAATGTATGCAGGTATTCCCATTGACAGGGTGCAGTGGATGAAAGAGACAGGGGATTTTGCCTCCTTCCTCTTTTTTATCAAGAAAAAGCAAGAATAAGGAATAATATTTATATTGTTAAAGCAGTACGGGTGAGAACCAGTACTGCTTTTTATTTATCGTATAGGAAAGTTCGTCCTATACGATAAAAACCCTCCGGGAGGATTGCACTGCGGCGGTAGGGTTGGATGTCGCCGAGGCGACCCGCCGCAGGCGGAGAATCCCACAAGCGGGATTCTTTCTTATTTGGATAAAAAAAATAGTTGCGAGTGCAACCACTATATGATATGCTGATTATCATCCTAAAAAGTGTTATTCGCCCTTATGGACCGGAGGTGGAACGCATGAACGAGCACAGGGAAATCGGTAAGTATATTTCGATTCTCCAAAGACTGAATAATATGTACTTTGCAAATCAATTATCCTTTTATCAGATAGGCTGTGGACAACAGTTTTTTTTATTGCAGATTTATAAAAATCCTGGAATGAGTCTCCATGAGCTGGCTTCCTTTGGCCAATACGATAAAGCGACTGCTACCCGCGCGGTGAAAAAGCTGGAAGAAGAGGGTTATGTCCTGATGGAAATGGCAAAAGAGGACAAGCGTATCCGTAGAATTTATATTACGGAAAAGGCGGCTGCTGTTGTGGAAAAGACTTTAGAGAGTGTAAATGAATGGGCGGATATTGTTTTAAAGGGATTTACCGCGCAAGAACGTGATGCAGCAGAGCAAATGCTAATCCGCATGGCCTGCAATGCCCGTGATCACATTGTGGAACAGAAAGGAAAGGAATAGAAATATATGGTACAAGACAGGATAAGGCAAGGGGATAATCCCTTGGGATATAAGCCGATAGGGCATTTGCTGCTGCAGTTTGCACTTCCGGCGATCGTTTCCATGCTGGTAAACTCGATTTATAACATAGTGGACCAGATTTTTATCGGACAGGGCATCGGATATCTGGGAAATGCAGCCACAACAATTGCATTTCCCGTTGTTACCATTATTTTGGCTATATCTACCCTGCTTGGAGCTGGAGGGAGTGCCTACGCGGCAATTAAGCTGGGGGAAAATAATGAAGAGGAGGCTGACAAGACACTTGGAACTGTTTTTCTGGTGACTTTGGCAGCCAGTGCCCTGGTTTTGGCTGTGGCTTTCCCACTGCTGACTCCTATGTTAAAGATTTTCGGGGCCACTGAGAACACCATGGAATATGCTAGGCAGTACACCTCTGTCATACTGTTAGGAACACCGTTTAACATGCTTGCGGTGGTGCTGAGCAATATGGCCAGGACCGATGGGAATCCTGCTTTATCCATGTACGCCATATTAGTGGGTGCTACATTAAATACTATCCTGGATCCTATTTACATCTTTGTATTCCATTGGGGTGTGACCGGAGCAGCGATTGCAACAATTACCTCCCAGATTATTTCTGCAGTTGTTCTGGTATTGTATTTTATGTATTGGGGAAAACACATGCGCCTCAATAAAAAGAGCATGCGCATTGACGGGGGTATTTGCCGGATGGCCCTGACTCTTGGGGCTTCCAGCGGTATTACTCAGATTGCCTCCACCATTTTACAGGTTGTAATGAATAACTCTTTGGTTTATTACGGAAACCGTACAGCCATTGGGGGAGATGTGGCATTAAGCGCTATGGGCGTTGTAAATAAGATTGGAATGATCCTCATTTCCATCTGCATCGGAATCGGTATTGGATCACAGCCCATTCTTGGCTTTAACAAGGGAGCAAACCAGCCTGATCGTGTAAGAAGGACCTTTCTTCTGGCTGCCAGTGCTGCAACAGCGGTTTCCCTTACAGGCTGGCTGGCTTGTCAGTTGTTTTCCTGGCAGATAGTCAGTTTGTTTGGTACCAAAGATGCAGAGTTCACTCAGTTTGCAGTCCGCTGTCTGAAGATCTATATGCTGGGAATCTTTTCGGCGGGTTTCCAGGTAGCCACCACCAGTTATTTTCAGTCAACAGGACAGCCTTTAAAGGCCTCTGTTTTATCCATGCTGCGCCAGCTCCTGTTGTTGATACCACTGATTCTCATCCTTCCTTTATCCTTTGGATTAGAAGGGATTTTATACGCAGGGCCTGTGGCAGATATTACATCTATGATCATTGTCAGCCAGTTTGTGGGGCATGAACTGAAAAAGTTAAACAAAGCATGTGAAAATTAAATAGAATACCAGGAAAGGAGAGATAAAAATCATGAGCATGAAAGTGGAGATGGCTAAGATTTCTGCAGGATTACAAAAGGCGGATAAAAAGATGGCTGTTGAGCTGGGTCAGCCGGTCAGAGGGAATTGGGCGCTGGCTCAGGAGCTTTTTACAAAGAAGGTGAGAGTTAAGGCCTGGAACGTGGATGGTTTTCCTGTTGTAACGATAAATGGAAGCTATACAAAGGCTTCTCATGTGATCATGCTTCCCGGCGGGGCTTATACCCTGGAGCCGACGGAGAGATACAGAGAAATAGCAGAGTACTTTGCCACAGAATATCAGGTAAAGGTGACCATACCCCAGTGCCCGCTGGCCCCGGAGTTTACGGCACTGGATGTCCACAAGTACCTGGTCCGTGTTTACAGCTGCCTTGTGTCTGAGTACCCGGAAGACGAGTTTTTTCTGTTTGGAGATTTTTCCGGCGGTGGTCTGGCTCTTTCCTTTTTACAGGAACTGAGAGACATGGGGAATCTGCCTATGCCTGTGAAAACTGCTGTTATTTCTCCATGGCTTGATATCGCTCTTGATAACCCGAAAATTAAGCTGGTGAAAAAAACGGATCCGATCCTGCCGGTAGAAGCTTTGAAGGAAGCTGGTGTCCGTTACCGTGGCTGTTTAGAACCAGATCACCCTTTTGTTTCGCCTCTTTATGGTGATTGGGAGAATCTCGGGCATATTCTGGTATTTTCAGGATCAGAGGAGATACTGACTCCGGATTGTGAGCTTTTGGCAGAAAAGTCGGGGAAACTGCAGGGAACAAAAATTATTTACAAAAAAGGGACAAAAATGATCCATGACTGGATTTTGATTCCCTGCAAAGAAACTGATGCAACCTTTGAATTGATATTTTCATTTTTTTTGGAAGATAATTCCGGGTTATAAAAATAAGGTCCGGCCCTCAAAGGGCCGGACCTTATTTCGATTGTGATGAAGTACTATGAACAAAGGAACGGATTAAAGTTTTGCCAGAGACTGAAGGGCGTGGCCCTCAATCAGCACCTCGTAATGTTCCTTGTAGTACGCTTCAGAGGCGTAATCCTGATGAATCTTAGAACCATATTCTGCAAGCAGGTTGCAGATACGGCTGAAATCCAGGGATTTGTCAGGAGTATTTTTGATCACCAGATAATACTGTCTGGTGTCAGGTTTTTTGTACAATGTATTCTCGCCATCATAAACCTGTCCGATGATCCGTGCAGCATCTGATATCTGATCCAGGCTTTGAAAACAATAAATTCGTATAGAGGAAGCACTTGACTGCTCTTTTGGCTGTTCTGATTCCTGTTCATCTTCTTTGTCAATACCCAGCAGGTTTAAAAGGCCTTCAGCACCTTCCAGCAGTTCACTTGCAAGGTCTCCCTGCATGGAATCCAGGTCTTCGTCAGATGATGGTGAAAATTTTGCAAACCTTGTATCTAATTCTTCCGGATCTTCGATTTTCGTGATCACCAGCATCACGCTTTCGTTGGATAACGGAATTGCTTCTACCATGAGAGGAATGTCTTCTGCTTCGAATCCCACTTCGTTAGAGGCTTTTTGAATCATCTCGCGGAACAGGTTACGAGCTTTTTCACTGCCATAAGCCAGCTCGCCTAAATTTAAGTTTCGGACGCTTAAATCAAAGCTTGTAAGCGTACAACGAATTTGATTTTCATTAATACGTTCTATCTTCATAGGATCACTTCCTGTTCTTTTAAAATGGTGGACGGATGTTTACATACTCCCTCAACATAACTATACTATATAATATAGCGAAAAAGCAATTACTATGTGAAAAAATTAATATAATTTTTAGGTTTGTATGCTAAAAAACGGGTATCCTATTAAATAATTGGGATTTTTTTGTCATATTATTTCCCACAATCCTGTTATCGTGTTGATATCTGTAATTATTCCGGAATTTTCAAATTCCAGGGAAATCCACCGGGCAGGCTTTGGCTTCCTATTTACTTGGAGTCTAACTGGATTCCATTAAAATGTCAATCCAGAAAACAGCAATAAATCATGGTATATTTATTGTATCTGATTTCTCTTTTTATATTTTTCCAAATAATAGTTGAAAAAATAAGAGAGATATATTAGAATATACCCCAAGAGATGATATTGGACAGACAAAAGGAGGTGGTTTCAGTAAGCGCCGTTCTGTTTGGCAAATATCAGCTATACGGCATCTTGGGAACTGGCCGGGCAGGGACAGTGTTTCTGGCAGTTCATCTTGGGCTTGAAGAGTACCGGGCAATTAAGCGGGTACCTAAGAGCTTTCTGAAATTTGAAGATCTAAGGCGTGAAGCACTGGTTTTAAAAGAACTGCGCCATCCTGGAATTCCCATTATTTATGACGTAGAAGAAGACGAATTTTATAGTTATTTGATCGAAGAGTATCTGGAA
>JAEWRS010000512.1 GCA_023398855.1 Bacillota bacterium | reverse complement strand
CTGGATCTTTATCTGATTCACTGGCCAAACCCCATCCTGTTCCGCGGCCAGTGGCAGGAAGCCAATGCCGGAACCTGGAAAGCCTTTGAAGAACTTTACAAAGCAGGACTCATCCGTGCCATTGGTGTCAGCAATTTCCAGCCCCATCATTTTGAGGTGCTTTTTCAAACGGCAGAAATAATGCCAATGGTCAACCAGATCCGGCTTTGTCCCGGAGATACACAAGACCAGGTGGTGGATTATTGCAGAAAGCATTCCATTCTTTTGGAAGCATACAGCCCTCTTGGGGTGGGGAGGATTTTTGAAGTTCCCCAAATGCAGTCCCTGGCACAAAAATACAGTAAGTCCATTGCCCAGATTTGCGTACGGTGGAGCCTGGAACGGGGGTATCTGCCATTGCCGAAATCAATAACTCCAGAACGCATCCGGGAGAATGCCCAAGTGTTTGACTTCCAGCTTTCCCCTGAAGATGTGGAGCTGATTGCCAACTTAAGAGGTTGCTGCGGATACGCTCATGATCCTGATACAATCACATGGTAAAACAAATAACAAACAAAATGAAAGGATGAAAACAAATGCTGAATTTTGACTTTTATTCACCGGCAAGGATACTTTTTGGAAAAGACATGGAGAAACAGATCGGTGCTCTTTTAAAGCCTCATGCAACCAAGGTTTTGCTGCATTATGGCGGAGGAAGCATCAAACAGAGCGGACTATATGATACAGTGGTCAATTCATTAAGGGAAAACGGACTGTCGTATGTAGAACTGGGCGGTGTGGTACCCAATCCGCGCCTTTCCCTGGTACAGGAAGGAATCGCATTGTGTAAAAAAGAAAATGTAGATTTAATTCTGGCTGTTGGCGGAGGCAGTGCCATTGATTCTGCCAAAGGCATTGCAATGGGAGTATATTATGATGGTGATGTATGGGAGATCTATGAACAGGGGAAAGCAATTGAAAAAGCGCTGCCTGTTGCCACCATTCTTACCATTCCGGCGGCAGGAAGCGAAGCAAGCGGCGATTCGGTTGTTACCAATGAGGCAAAGCAATTGAAATATGGTTATGGAAGCCCCTGCCTGCGTCCATTGCTCAGCATCATGAATCCAGAGCTGTTCTATACCCTGCCAAAGAATCAGATCGCAAACGGTGTGGCGGATATGATGAGCCATGTGTTTGAACGTTATTTTACAAACACAACTCATACCGATTTAACAGATGGCTTATGTGAAACAGTATTAAAGACCGTTATAAAGAATGCTCCCCTGGTGATTGAAAATCCCCAGAACTATGAGGCCTGGTGCGAGGTGGGATTTGCCGGTACGGTTGCTCATAACGGATTGGTGGGAATGGGACGTGAGCAGGACTGGGCTTGCCATGGTATGGAGCATGAGCTCAGTGCCATCTATGACGTGGCTCATGGAGCAGGCCTGGCCGTACTGACTCCTGCCTGGATGAAATATGTTTACAAAGACAATGTGAACATGTTTGTACAGTTTGCGGTTAATGTTATGGGGGTGAAGGGGAGCTACAGAGACCCAGAGGCCATCATCCAGGAAGCAATCCAGCGCCTGAGGGAATTTTTCTGTAAGCTGGGGCTTCCCGCGTCCCTTGGAGAACTTGGCATTGACGCAAGCCAGCTTGAATTAATGGCTAAAAAAGCAACAGGTGCTGCCTTTGGAAACGAGGCACCCATTGGCGGGTTTAAAAAACTGTACTGGCAGGATGTATTGGAGATTTTTCAGTTGGCTCAACAGAAATAACAGAACAATAGCACGTTATTTTTATCAATCATTTTAAACTGCTAAGGAGGCTCATTATCTTGAAAACAATCAAGCTAGGGAATTTACAGGTTCCCACTGTTGCGGTAGGATGTATGCGCATTAATAAAGTTGATAAACTGGAAGCAGAGCGCTTCCTGCAGACAGCTCTGGAAATTGGTGCTAATTTTTTTGATCACGCGGATATATATGGTGGCGGTGTATGCGAAGAAATATTTGCAGAAGCAATTCATATGAATGAAACTGTGCGTGAGAAGATGTTTTTGCAGTCTAAATGCGGTATCCGCCCTGGCGTTGCATTTGATTTCTCCAAAGGACATATTTTGGAAGCAGTGAACGGAAGCTTAAAGAGACTGAAAACTGATTATCTGGATGTGCTGCTGCTGCACCGTCCTGACGCGCTGATGGAGCCGGAGGAAGTGGCAGAAGCCTTTGACATACTGCAAAGCACAGGTAAAGTACGCAACTTTGGCGTTTCCAACCAAAATCCCATGCAGATACAGCTTTTGCAAAAATTTGTAAAGCAGCCGATCATAGCTGATCAGCTGCAGCTGAGCATTACAAATGCCAACATGATCTCCCAGGGGATCCATGTCAATATGCTTGATGCCCAGGCGGTAAACCGGGATGGCAGCGTTTTAGATTACTGCCGTATCAATGACATTACTGTTCAGCCCTGGTCTCCTTTCCAGTTCGGGTTTTTTGAGGGGGTATTTCTGGGAAGTGATAAATTCCCGGAGCTAAATGCCAAAATTGATGAAATTTCTGCAAAATATGAAGTAAGTGGAACAACTGTTGCCATGGCGTGGCTGCTGCGCCACCCAGCCCAGATGCAGCCGGTAACCGGCACCATGAATGCAGCACGTCTGAAGGACTGCGTCAGAGCTGCTGACATTCGGCTCACCCGTGAGGAGTGGTATGAGATCTACCTTAGTGCGGGGAACATATTACCGTAAGCAAATAAAAGGCTGCTTTAGATCCAAAAGATAAACGAAGAGAATAAAGTGTAAAAATGAGCCTTTTAAGTGGAAAGGCTCATTTTTTTGAATAAATCTTGACATGACATATCTTAATGATATATTATATAACATATATTATAAGGATAAAAGGTGTATGAATGCGAGAAAATGCAGGGAAAACTAAATATGTAATACTTGGAATGCTTGCCCGCATGCCACAGACCGGTTATACGATTAAAAAATGGCTGACGGTTGAATACAGCCATTTTTGGCAGGAGAGCTTTGGGCAGATATATCCGACTCTTAAGAAGCTAGTCTCTGACGGGCTGGCTGTCAGTACCGGTCAGCCGGAACCTGGAAATGGGCGGGGGCAGATTGTCTATCACATTACAGAGGCAGGTAGAAAGGAGCTTTCAGACTGGCTGTGTAAGGAACCTGAAATCGAAAGGATCAGGTACGAAATATTACTTAAAATTTCCTTTGGTGAGAACACGGAGCCAGGGGTACTGCTTGGTCATCTGGATGATTTTATAAAAAGGAATGACACGCTGGTCAAGGAGATGAACGGTTATACGGAGCTGATTGGGCAGTTCAAAGATGAGGGCATTGACTGTTCCTACAGTAAGCTGACCGCACTTTGCAGCGTTTATATGTATTCAGCCATGAGAGACTGGGCTGTGGAGGCAAAGAAAATTATTTCAGAAAAAACAAATCAATAATTGTTAGGAGAATGGTTATGAATACTTTGGTTGTATATTTTTCATTATCTGGAGATGTGAAACTTATTTCAGAAAAGATTGCAGAAACAATGAACGCCCATATTACCGAACTAAAAGTGAGCAGGCAATATCCGGAGAAAGGTTTTATAAAGTACTTTTGGGGCGGAAAAAGTGTCATTTTTGGTGAGAAGCCTCATCTGGTAAACGGACCAATTGATTGGGAGCGGTATGATACGATTATAATTGGTACACCCGTCTGGGCCGGATCTTTTGCCCCTCCTGTAAAAAGCTTTGTCAGCCAATATAAAATCCAGGGTAAACGGATCGGGTTGTTTGCCAGCCATGGCGGGGGCGGAGCAGAGAAATGTTTTGCTAAATTAAAAAAGGAGCTGTCTGGCAATGAATT
>JAEWRS010000482.1 GCA_023398855.1 Bacillota bacterium | reverse complement strand
GGCCGTATAAAGATGGACTCTCATAAAGTTGGAAAGAGTAAAGCGGCTTTCCGGCGTCCGGACAAACACAGGCCTTCCTTCTTCAAAATGGGTGATGTGTTCTCCTGACAGATATCCATAGGAAAGCATTCCACCCCCATCCTTATCTCCTTCCAGGGCTTTCTGATAAAGAGCAGAAAACAAGGTGTTTCTGTCAGTTTTCATTCCCATTGTTCCTGCAAATTCTTCAAACAGGGAGACCCAGGCATTTAAATCGGAGGTACAATTGTTGCAATGGACCATGGCAACCATGTCCCCTGCCGGAGTGGTGACCATGTCGATTTCCGGGTATACCCTGGAAAGCTCCTGGTCCAGCACCACCATGGCAAACACACTGGTGCCTGCGGATACATTACCCGTTCTTTTTGCCACGCTGTTAGTAGCAGTCATCCCTGTCCCTGCATCGCCTTCCGGCGGACAAAGAGGAATCCCAGGCTTTAAGTTACCGCTTGGATCAAGCAGCTCTGCCCCCTCTGGGGTGAGAATTCCCGCCCTCTCTCCTGCTGCCATTACCTTGGGCATAATATCCCTAAGCTTCCATGGGAATTGCCATGGAGCCACCAGTTCATCAAACTGCCGGATCATGCGCTCATGAAAATCCCTTGAATGGCTGTCCACAGGAAACATCCCCGCGCAGTCCCCGATGCCAAGAACCCGCTCTCCAGTGAGCTTCCAGTGAACATAGCCTTCCAGGGTAACCAGGTAATCGATATTGGGAACATGCTCCTCCTTATTAAGGATTGCCTGGTATAAATGGGCGATGCTCCATCTCTGGGGAATGCTAAAGGAAAAGAGCTTTGTGAGTTTTTCTGAAGCCTCCTCTGTCATGGTATTTCTCCATGTCCGGAAGGGAACCAGCAGTTCTCCATCCTTATCAAATGCCATATACCCATGCATCATGGCGGAAAAGCAGATAGCCCCAACAGTGGTGAGCGTTTCTCCATACCTCTCCTTTACCTCATCTGCCATGTTCCTGTAGCTCTCTTGTAATCCAGCCCATATATCCGGAATGGAATAAGTCCAGACCCCATCTATGTACTGGTTTTCCCAGTCATGGCTTCCAGAAGCAATGGGGTTGTGTTCTTCGTCTACCAGTACTGCCTTGATCCTTGTGGAGCCAAGCTCAATTCCAAGGGCAGTTTTTCCTTCCCGAATGGCAGCGCCTATTTGTCTTTCATTCATTTGAAACCCTCCTGAATTACATCCGCCTTTTTACCAAAAAGACAGATGGTATTATTGATTTAGCGATATGCTGCAGCATTCCATCTCAGTTCATTTTTCAAATCCCTGATGGTTGTTCTTTCATCAATGAAAACAGCTTCAATGCCCATTGCTTCTGCCCAGTCTCCCATCTGTTCTGCCGTCAAGTCATAGGAAAAGGCCGTGTGGTGGGCTCCGCCTGCTAAAATCCAGCTTTCCGCTCCTGTGGTAAGATTCGGCTCTGGTGTCCAGAATGCGGTGGCAACCGGCAGCTTTGGCATGGGCTTTTCCGTCTTTTTACAGTTTACCGTATTGATGATCAAACGGAAACGGGTGCCCAGATCAATCAGAGAGGTGGCGATTCCTTTTCCTTCTTTTGCCGTAAATACCAGGCGGGCAGGCGCTTCCCTTTCTCCCATTGTCAGCGGGTTCACCCGGATTGCAATTGTTCCGTCAGCAATGGTAGGGCAGACCTCCAGCATATGAGCCTGAAGGATTCCTTCCTTTCCCGGAACCAGATTGTAAGTGTAATCTTCCATAAAGGAGGTTCCCTTTGCATCCTTTGTCCCCTGGGTCATAAGCTTCATCAGGCGCACCATGGCAGCTGTTTTCCAGTCTCCTTCTGCACCAAAGCCATATCCCTTTTCCATGAGACGCTGGATGGCAAGACCTGGAAGCTGCTTTAAACTGCCCAGATCCCCAAAGTGGGTTACAATGGCCTGATAATCCTTATCCCTTAAAAACTGTTCAAACCCCAGCTCAATCTGCGCCTGAGCAGCCACATGAGCCCTAAACTCTTCCTGGTCCATGCCTTCCGCCAGGATTTCGTATTTACTGTAATATTCCTCTACAAGAGAAGAAATGTCGCCTGCTGCCACGTCCTTTACATAATCCGTAATCTCATTGACAGGATAGGCATCAATCTCCCATCCGAATTTCATCTGGGCCTCTACTTTGTCTCCTTCGGTTACAGCTACATTTCTCATGTTGTCCGCAACCCGGACCACCCGTATATGGCTGCTTTCCATGATACCAACCGCACTCCTCATCCAGGACCCTATCCGGCTCTGGACATTGGAATCATCCCAGTGTCCTGCAATCACCTTTCTGGCAATTCCCATTCTGGTAACCATATGGCCAAATTCCCGGTCTCCATGAGCAGACTGGTTCTCATTCATAAAATCCATATCAATGGTATCATATGGAATCTCTCTGTTAAACTGTGTGTGTAAGTGAAGCAGCGGCTTCCTGTATTCCTGAAGTCCTAGAATCCAGGACTTTGCAGGAGAAAAGGTGTGCATCCAGGTAATCACCCCTCCACAGGCTTCATCCGAATTTGCCTCATGGAACAGCCTGCGTATGGAGGTGTTATCAATCAGCACTGGCTTTAAAACCACCTCAAAGGGAAGCAGCCCGGAGGCGTTTAACCTTTCCACAATAATCCTGGAGTGATCGGCCACGTTTCTTAAGCATTCCTCACCGTAAAGATCCTGAGATCCTGTTGCAAACCAAAATGTATATTTTTTTCCTATCATTCTAATTACCCCCTTTTTCATCTATCTTCCAAGGCGGGCCACCTTTCATGACGCCTTGTGCAGCAGACTTGTTATAATATAATCACTCCAAAAGCAGTCACCTCTCCCTCTCTTTTGTGGACCAATGTATTACACTCCAAGCACCTTTTTGTAATCACCCTCAAACCTGACCATTCCATGGTCAGCCACATGGTGGGTCTGGAGAATACCCTAATAGCAGCTTCATGCGGTAAAAATATCCTCATACTACCAATTTATTACTTGTACGCACCATTGCACAAGTTGTTTTTTATATTTTACCACAATAAAAAGGGTTTTACATAATAGTTTCCCAAAAAGACAGGGAGAGAGAACGCACAAGGAAGACTTACATTCTATCAGATTTCTATATTTTTTCCACAATCGTCTGAAGATCAAAAGAGAATATGCACAATTTTAGTTTTAAAATTAATGAATGTTTGTTGACACTTTTTTAAAGAAATGAGGTATATTATTAAATGTAACCCCCCCCAATACATTATATAGTTTTTGCTACACCCCATAAGAAACGAAATACCTTCTCCGAAAAAGGACCAGCCACCCCAGCTGGTCCTTTTTCATTTTATTTTATGTGATTATTGTAACATTTGACTGCAGCCTCAGGGAATTGGATTGGCAGAGAGCCGGTCTAATATTTCCGACATCATGCACCGGGCAGAACCCAGAGATTCTCTCCAGTCTGTTTTTTCATCATACCAGAATTCTGTAACAAATCTCCTGACTCCCATGCTCCATGCCTTATTGATGCCTGCCGGAAAATCAACATGCCCTTTTCCCATAGGAACATCCCGATAGCGCTTTGGAGCAGTTTCCTTTAGGTGAAGGGCTAAGATACTGCCCTTGCCTGAATTAAAATCCTGGTCCAGGGAGGTACCGTATTCCAGGGCAGCATTTGTCAGATTGCCCAGATCCGGATAAATATGCAGGTATGGGGAATCCACGTTATGCACTACGTCCATGGCCTTTTCAATTGTGTTCATGAATTCTGTATCCATTGTTTCAAAGCCAAGGAGAATTCCTGATTTGGCAGCCATATTCACAGCAATTTCCAGCCCCATTTTAAAACGCGCCTTTGTTTCCCGGGTTGAGGGTTCATAAAAGACATCGTATCCTGCCAGCTGAATGATCCTCACACCCAGCTTTTCTGCAAAGCTGATGGCCTTTTCCATAATTTCAAAAGCCTTTAAACGCATCTGGGGATCAGAACTGCCTAATGGATATTTCCGATGGCCGGACAAACACATGGTTTCAATGGAAACACCCGTTCTCTCCATGATCTGAATCAGTTTCTTAATTTCAGAGTCCCCCATATCCAGCCTGGCCAGTTTTTCGGCAGATTCATCAATGCTCATTTCTAAAAAATCAAAACCCGCATCACCTGCTGCCAGCAATTTTTCTTCCCAGGAAAGATCAGGCGGAAGGGCTTTCTCGTATAATCCCAGCGAGTATAATTTATTCATTTATTTCTCCTATTATTGTATTGTGAAAGGAAAAGGTACAGCCACTAGTTTGTCCAGGCTGCACCTTAGAAACGGTCGTTTATTTAATTGGATTTATGCCAGATCTTTTTTCTTGCCTTTTACGTGCTTTTTCTTATCCAGACACTCCATGACCTTTTGTGCACAGCATAAATCAATGATCAGGGTGTTCAGATAATGACCTTTTGCAATTGCCAGTATGGCTTCCGCCTTATTTTCTGAAGCAGATATCCCTATGGTCAAGGCATCTCCCTTTAAGCAGTCCAGTGATATTGACAGAGAGCGGTCATTAAAATCACTTATTTCATTCCCATCCTCATCTAATATCCGTGCCAGTATATTGGCAACCGCCCCTCGCTCATAAAGGGAAATCCGTTCTTCACAGGTGATGTAGCCGGCCCGCTGGAGACTGTTGTCAGACTCGTCAAAGGAACCGATTCCCGTAATATAGATGTTGGCCTTAGAGGCCTCCTCCAAAACCTGGGCTATGGCAGGAATCTGCTTCAGTTCATCTGCCACATTTTTAGTAGGCAGGATCGCCGGACCACAGATGGAACGATGGGTTCCGCCCAGTTTTGCCGCAAGAATGGATACAACATCAGTGCCGTCAAAATTAGAGGCTGTCATCCCAAGGCCTCCCACCGTCTGAATCACCTTTACATGCTCAAGCGGCAGCTCGGGCATAGCCACTGCCAGAGCCTTCATGGCCCTGCCCCAGGAGACTCCGATGGTCATGTTAGACTTTATTACACCTGTCACGTAGTCTGCAGCTGTCTTTGCCAGCTTTTCCATGGATTTGTCATACTCTGTTTCTCTCGTATTAACTACAATCACTTCCTGAAACCCAAGACGCTCCCTTAATTCATTGGCAATACCAGATTCGATATCATCAGAAATATTCAGTTTTATTTCCACGATCCCCTGGGCTTTTGCATCCTCAAGAAGACGTGACACCGTTGGTCTTGAAATTCCCACGATATTTGCAATCTGCTGTTGAGTCATATTATGCAAATAATATAACTCGGCAACACGTATCATCTGCATCTTTTTTGATATGTCCATACATTTTTCCAATTCTTATTTATTCTGTCCATAAGTTCTATGATAAACATCATAACCGCGCTTTACTATCTCATCTGGAAGAGGATTTACAGGACCTCTGCACATCGCATAATGCACGGACTGAGCTGTTTCTTCCAGGATTACAGCATTCTTCAAAGCCTTTTCAGAATCTTTCCCAATGGTAAATACCCCGTGATTGCGGATTAATATGGCCTCACGATCCCCAATTTTTTCTACAATCTCCCGGCCGATTTCTTCCTCTCCAATAGTGGCAAAATCAGAAACAGGAATTTCACCCCCAAATACGGCGGCAGAAGTTGTTGTGTAGATTTTTAAGGATTCTCCCTGTATGGCAAAACTGGTGGCATAGGGAGAATGGGGATGTACAATTCCATTTACATCCGGACGGTGGCGGTAAACATATAAATGGGAAGCAGTATCCACTGATGGGTTTAACGCCCCCTCTATCTTGTTTCCATTCACATCTACGATTATCAGACTTTCCGGTGTCAGATCACAAAACAACACTCCGCTTGGTTTGATAACGATATATCCGGTTTCCGGATCTCTTGCACTCACATTTCCGCTGGTCCAAAGAACAAGTCCGTTCTCAGAGAGTGCTTTGTTCTGGCGGCATACGATTTCTCTTAACGCTTTAAGCAAACTATTTTCCTCCTTACATTCTAGCTGACATTGAAAACATATTCAAGTAAATATACAGATTTTTCCAGTATTATAACGCTTCCAGCCGGTTTTCACTGATATGTTCCATTACCTGGCTCAGACTGAGCTTTGATATTTCCTCATCTGTGATGCCAAACTCCTTCTCCATCACCCGTTCAACGGTCCGCAGCAGTCCTCTGGCATTGATACCGAACTTATCCATCAGATAATCCTTTGATGCTCCCTGGGCATAGGTGTCAGGAATCCCTGACTTGGTCAGCTTTACGGCAAGGCCGTGTTCTGCAATCATATCAGCAGTTGCGCTGCCAAGGCCGCCAATGGTAAGGTGATTTTCTATTGTAATGACCTGCCTGGATTCCTCCAAAGCCTTCAAAACAATTGGGTCCGTAAATGGCTTTAACGTGGAAATATGAAGATGTTTTACGGATACTCCCTTGTCCTTTAAAAGCTGTACCGTCTTCATTGCTTCTTCTGTGCATATACCGCTGGAAAAGATGGTAATATCACGTCCTTCGCTTAATACTCTTGCCGTATTAAAACGGAAAGGTTCATCCGCCGGGAAAAGCCTCGGTAAATTTCCCCTGAGCATACGGATATACACTGGACCATTGATAGCATCAGTAGCCTCCAGAACAGTTTCCACATCAGTGGCATCACCAGTTTCAAAGATGGTCATGTTGGGAACACTTCTCAGCACGGAAATATCTTCAATCGCCTGATGGGTAACACCCCCCGGAGTCATAATTCCCGGAAGGAATCCTACCAGACGAACCTTTAAATTGGGATAGGCAACTGACATGGAAAGCTGATCGTAAGGCCGGCGATAAAGGAATACTGCAAATGTATGAATAAACGGAACATATCCTTCCCGTGCCATACCGCCTGCCCAGCTTAACATATTCTGCTCTGCCATGCCCATGGATACAAACTGATCCGGCAATTCATTTTTAAATTCTGTAATTTCCGTTGATCCGGTCAGATCTCCGGACAACACCACAACTTCAGATCTTTCCTTGCCATAACGGACCATATTTTTTGAATGGGGGCTCTGAACATATTCCATTTTATCTCACTCCTTTTTTCATGTTCTCCAGGATCTCTTTAAAGATATCCACTTCATTGGCTTTAAACCGCACAAAGTGAAGGTGGGGTTTTCTGCTGTCCAGTTCCGGAAGTCCCTGCGCCGTATTGGTATAGCAGAGCACTACCAAAGGCTTTCCATTGGTCTCTGTCTGGGTTGCTTTATGGATGGCTTTTGGATCATGGCCATCAACTGTAACACATTCAGCGCCAAAGCCTTTGATGCGGTCCGTGATTGGTTCAATGTTCATGATATCCTTTGTCCATCCGTCATACTGCTGTCCATTGACATCTACGAAAATAACAAGATTATCCAACTGATAGAACACACTTGCCTGAATCCCTTCCCAGGTCTGTCCTTCTTCCAGCTCTCCGTCTGACATGAATAGAAATACTTTTCCTTTCTCCTTCTTTTTCTTTCTGGAAAAGGCAATCCCCCCTGCCTGGCTGATGGCCTGTCCGAAGGAACCTGTCGTCAGTTCAAAGCCAGGGGAATGCTCTGCACCGATTTGTTCTACGGTGCTGCCGTCCACATTAAACTGGAATAAGGATTCCGGAGACATTCTGCCGCCTTCAATCAATGCCGCATAAACAGCAACGGCATAATGAGCCGGTGATATCAAAAGCCTGTCGTAACCGTCTGTTGTGGGGCCGTTATATGCCCTTCCAGTTACGTAATCCTGATTTGTTTTACCTGGTACCCCGGCAAATTCAGGTGCAACATAGGGGGCCTGGCTTTCCCCCAGATTCATGATTCCCCCATACAGGGA
>JAEWRS010000481.1 GCA_023398855.1 Bacillota bacterium | reverse complement strand
CTTACGGCCAACCGGGTTCCCATGTTGCCGTCGGCCTCGCACACACTTTTCGCAAACAAAACGAGAGGTAGCAGGCACGTTTCAGACCTTCATCCTCTCGCTTCACACAAATGTATATTATAGCAGACTTTTTTTTGAGTGTCAAGTGACATAGCTCTAATTTTTTATATCTCTTTCTTAACTTTTTTATATTAACCAGACTTCATGATCCACACTTTCTATTTCTTCAGCCATCCGTTTTTACTAAAAAACCAGATCTCCCCCAGGAGAATAAAAATACTTGCTCCTACACAAACCAGATAACCGTAATCCCAATTAAGCTCCGGCATGTTTTTAAAATTCATTCCATACCAGCCGGCAATTAATGTAAGCGGCATGAAAATGGCAGTCACCATAGTGAGAAAGGACAGTACGCGGTTCTGTTTCATATCCATGTGCACCTGGTGCATCTCCCTGATCTGCAGTGCATATTCTCTCAATTCTCTTCCATATTCTGAGAGCCTGGCCATGCGGCCGGAAAACAGGCGGAACAAGGTACATTCTTCCTCTTTCAGCAGGCCGTTATAGTTCTCTGTCAGAGTCTGGCTGATATTTAAAAGCTGTCCATAATAGGAAGCAATTCTTGCCAGCTCTTTTCTCGCCATGAGTATTGTTCCCGGAACATCACTCCGGTCTCTTACTCCTCTCATGATGCGTTCTTCCATTTCTCCCAGCCGTTCTTCATACTTCTGCAAAAATTCAATCTCGGCTCTTACCTGATATTCCAGAAACTCAAAAAGCATATGGGAGACACAGGTTTTATCAAAGATCTGAATCTCTTCCATTTCATGAAGCATTCGTTCTGCTTCCCCGCTGTCATCAATGAAGATGAGCCTGGTTCTGTCCATGTAATAGCCAAAGACCGCAGGTCTGCCCATGATCTCCTTTTTAATAGGTATAACAAGGGTTCCTATGACACAGTCCTTTAGCAGGTCTGCCCTGCAATACTGGGCCGTCTCCAAGTTTCTCATCAGCAGATGATCCTCATATCTGGAATGATAAGCTTTCCAGTATTCTTTCTTAGTCATAATCTCCACAAGAGCTTCCCCTTTGGAAACGGTCTCACCTGCTCCCAAGGGAACCAGTTTCTTCTTTAATCTGTAGCGCATGTTCCTCTCCTCCTGCTCTCACATAGTTGCCAGCAGCCTGTTTTAATCCGGTTTTTCATTGATCACCATATTCTCTTTGGCCATTAAAACAGGCCCTTCCAATGATATATGAGTCCTTCACCCATGCATCACCAAAAAGGCCTGTTCTTATAAAAATTCACACCCTTGCTATTCCCCATACAGCTGATGCACAATCTGTGCAACCAGCTTTGCGGTTCCCGTAACTCCTAGAAGGGAAGAGTCGATCATCAGATTCTTATGCTCCGGGTCACCTGGAAGGTAACCGGCGTATTTCTTATGATAGGCATTTCTGGCCCTGTCTACAGACGCGATCATTCTCTTTGCCTCACCCTCAGTCATTCCAAGAGTGCTCACACAGTTTTCCAGTCTTTTTTCATAAGGTGCATAGATAAATATATTAATGTTGTTCTTTTCCTTTTCCAATAAGTAATCTGAACACCTTCCCACCAGGATACAACTGCTCCTTCTTGCCAGATCCAGTATAATACCCTTTTGTACATCAAAGATAATGTCCTGTATATAGGTTTCGTCCGTTCCCAACGGGAACATCCGAGGCAAAAAGCTCTGCTTTGATTTTTCTTCTTCCTCACTGACCGTGGAAACCGGCAGGTTCAGCTGCTTTGCAACTTCTTCTACAATGTCTCGATCATAGAATTCCACCCCCAGCTCTTTGGACAGTTCTTTGGCAATGGAGCGCCCCAGGCTTCCGAACTCGCGGGTAATGGTAATTGTAAACTTCTTCATAGCAAGATATTCCTCCCTAACCGGTTACAATTGTTTTTTGATATCCCCTCACAACACAGCTGAGGGCAAAGCAGATAGTAAAATAGCAAAGTGCTTCAAATGCAAACAGCATCAGCATACCTCTTGCATCATAAATACTTCCAAGGACAACCGAGCAGTTTCTCATAAACTCGGCCACATCTACCATTTTTAAAAAGGATGTGTCCTTGATAATAGTGATCACCTGACTAAGCAGGGCAGGAATGACCTTTTTGTACGTCTGAGGGAGCACGATATACATAAGAGTCTGTACAAAGCTGAATCCCTGAGACTGGGCACCTTCAAACTGGCCCTTGGGAATGGAATTTAATCCCCCGCGGAATATCTCTGCCATGACTGCTGAAGTAAAAAGAGAAATCGCAAATACCGATACTCCAACTTTATTCCCCTTCACGGTAAAATAGATCCAAAGTATCCACAAAAGATTAGGGGTACAACGGAAAAACTCCGTATAAGCCGCCACGACTCCTCCCGCCCATCTCCACTTTCCAGTGGAATAGGTCCTGATAAGAGCCAGGATAGTTCCAAAAAACATACTGATGACGGTGGCAAAAACGGCAATCAGCACCGTCATTCTAAGACCCTTCAGCATAAATAATACATTGGCCTGAGAAAAAATCTGGTGAAATAATTCTAACATGCTGCCTCCTCATCTGCCTGAAGATCAAGCGTCTTTGCTACAGGCAGCCGCATGGATCTGATCTCCAAATAGCGGGCCAGCCTTGCCAAAGGAAAACAGATGACAAAGTACATCAGTGCACTGGTAAAATATGCCTGAGCAAAGTATCCTCTGTCAGCGCCCCAGGAATCTGTGAAGTACATTAAATCCATACCAGCTACCATAGCCAGAATAGAGGTGTTCTTCACCAGATTCAGTGCCTGGTTTGCAAGGGGCGGCATAATAATCTTAATGGTTTGCGGCAGGATGATATGATACATGGTTTCCAGATAGGAAAATCCCTGAGACGAGGCCGCTTCTGACTGGCCTTTTGGTATGGCTTCGATTCCGGTCCTTATCACCTCTGATATGTAGGCACCGTGATAAACCCCTACTCCAATTACACCCAGAACAAATTTGGGAATCCGGAAGCCTGAACTGGAAAATAACATGGGCAATACGGAATAATAGCATATCACCTGCAAAGCCAGTGGCGTATTCTGAATGAATTCCACATATATTCGTGAAATTATCATAAACGGTTTAAATTTAGCCGTTGAAAAAATACCAAATATCACTCCAAGGGCCAGCGCAACGGCCAGCCCCACCAGTGATATTTTAAGCGTCATAAGAAAGCCCGGTATATAATAATCAGGAAATGCCTGAAACAGGGCATTCCATCGTTTTACATCAAAAAGACCTTTTATCATATCATTTTTCCTTTACATAAGGTTTACTGCAATCCCCACTGATCCTGAAGAGCCGTAAGGGAGCCGTCGGAAAGCATGGAAGTAATCTTTTCATCAACAAGTGCGGCAAGTCCTCCATTCTCCTTTGCAGCTGCCACACCGTAGTCCTGCTCTGCAAAACGGTCCTGTAAGATCTGGTTCCCGTCGTTTAAATAACCTGCTAAAATAGCACGGTCAACAGAAAAGCAGTCAATCTGCTTGGTTGCAAGTGCCTGAGCCAGTGCGGGATAGCCGTCAAACTCCTGGAACTGCGGGTTTACTTTTAAGCCTTTTTCATCAACATATTTCTTAAAGCCATCCTTTGTTGTAGAAGACTGGGCCACGCCAATGATCTTTCCGTCCAGATCTTCAATGGAACCGATTCCAGAATCTTTATTAACCAGAAGACCCACTGCATCTGTATAATATGGAGTAGAGAAGTTATAAGTCTCTTTTCTTTCCGGTGTAATGGTAAAGGTAGCAATAACCAGATCAATCTCTCCGTTTTCTAAGAGAGGTCCTCTTGTCTTAGCAGTTACCCCCTGGAATTCTACCAGTTTCTTTTCTTTTGCTTCCGCTGCAGTGCAGCCGAAAACAGAGCCTGCGATCTCATAGGCAATATCATCTTCAAAGCCTTCGTATTCTCCTGTTGCCGTATTCTGTAAGCTGAACTTTGGAATATCCGCCTTACAGCCAACTTTTAAAACTCCACGGTCAATAATTTTCTGTACGTCAGCAGTAACCTTTCCTCCAGCTGCTTCTGTAGAACCGGCTCCCCCTGTTCCTTCCGCCTTTGTCTCAGCCGGAGCTGCCTTAGTGGTTTCTACGGTGCCACCTCCGCACGCAGTTAAAGATACAACAGTTGCAAAAGCCAGTGCCAGTGATAACATTTTCTTCATCATAATTGGTTCCTCCTCATCTTATTATTATCATAAACAACATCCTAATGAAGGATTTTGCTAAGAAACGCTTTGGTCCGCTCATGTTCCGGACATTCAAAAAAGTGTTCCGGTGTTCCTTCTTCCAGGATATATCCTCCATCCATAAAGATCACCCGGTCAGCTACCTGACGGGCAAAGCCCATCTCATGAGTCACGCAGACCATCGTGATATTTTCATGAGCCAGCTCCACCATTACATTTAAAACCTCCTGAACCATTTCAGGATCCAGTGCTGAGGTTGGTTCATCAAAGAGTATGAGAGGCTGCTTGGTACATAGAGCTCTGGCTATAGCCACTCTCTGCTGTTGTCCGCCGGAAAGCTGAACCGGATAATTCCCTGCCTTTTCCTTTAAGCCTACTCGTTCGAGACATTTAATGGCATTATTCTTTGCCTCTTCTTTGGGAACATGCTGCAGCTTGATAGGTGCAAGAGTCAGATTTTCTAAGACAGTGAGATGGGGGTATAAATTAAACTGCTGAAAAACCATAGAGGAATATTTTTTCGCCATTTCCAAATGGTTCTTTTTTGTCACTTCCGTGCCTGCCACGGTTATTTTTCCGCTGGTGGGTTCTTCAAGATAATTGATACAACGGATAAAAGTAGACTTTCCTGAACCAGAGGGCCCTATGATTACCAGCTTTTCGCCCTCCTTTACCGTCAGGCTTATATCCTTTAAAACCTCTAAATCTCCGAAGTTCTTTTTTAAGTTCTCAACTTTCACCATATCTGGCATAATTCCATCCCCTCTCTGAAAACTTTTCTGCGAATATGCAAAAAGACGCCTTAGATTCAAAAATTCTTAAGCGTCTTTGCTTAGTGTTTTTAATTGTTGTTATTATAAAAAGTTTTATTTGAAAAGTCAAGGATTTTTTTCTGGTTAATATATGAAGCACGGTGGGAAAAGGCCTCATAATGTCAGGAATCCGGCGCAAAAAAGGAACCTGCGGCCCGTTCTCAAGCCGCAGGTTCCTCTTTTTCTGATTTATAGGGAAAGAGTATCTGATTATTTCACTTCCTTGATCCAGTTATATCTGGGATCATCTGTCCTTGTTGTCCAGGGGTTGCCCGGAAGATGGCGGATCATCCAACAGTAGTACATGGGAAATCCAGGTGCCGTCACCTGAGGATGTGTTCTCCCTCCGGGAATGGCAGCGCAGCTTCCATCCTTGATTTTAAAGGCTTCCTCCCCAACAAAGCAGGCTCCGAAACCTTCCGGCCGTTCAAAGCGGTAATAATAGACTTCAGGCTGAAGATGATCATGAGGAGTGTAGCTGGACCAGCCTCCCTGATGAGTGATGACTTCCCCGTTTACCATATTGGAATAAGGGGCATTTGCATAATCAAAGATAGTACGGACCGTCCGCTTCATCTTGTTTTCCCAAAGCCCTTCACCAAAAATATCATTGGTACAGTCCTCAGGCCTATAGAATACGCTGTCAAACATCCTGTCGTTTTTCGTGGACTGAACCAGCACCTGACTGTCTGCCTCTGCCAGTATGCTCACCGAAACACCCTTAGAAACGTGGAGGCAGTAGGGTCCTTCCTCCATCAGGCTGCTTCGCTTTCCCCATTCTTCCTTTTCTTCCCAGGAAAACCGGATCTCCCCGGTGAGAAGAAGGACTGCCATCTCATCTGCCGGGCAGGAGAATGAGCGTACATCCCCTGCCTTCATCTGGTAAATGGCAATGTCCATCCACATGTCATTTTCTCCATCCCCCGCTTTTGTCAGGGTCTTTATTCCTTCTGGATCAAATTCCGGATAACTGAATATTTCGCTCATGGCTGCTCCTTTCTCTTTCCTGCTTCTTACAGCATGATTTCAGAAATCTTCACGGGCCTGTGCTCCTGTACGGACTTTTTGGCTGCGATTCCCATTAATACTGGTTTTAAGCCGTCTTCCACACCAAGAGGGGTGGGAGTATCATTCTCAATGGCCTCAATGAAGCAGTTCACTTCCTTTGCAAAGGATTGCATATAACGCTCCAGGAAGAAGTAAAGGGGCTTTTCTCCTGTCACCCCATCAGCAGTGCTCAGCACTGCACTGGATTCCGTATCATTAGCAGTGGCTACCATACCCTTGGAGCCAAATACCTCGGCCCTCTGGTCATATCCATAGGCAGCTCTTCTGGAATTATCAATGACCGCCAGGCTTCCGTTCTCCATTTTCAATGTAATGACTGCCGTATCCACATCACCGGCTTCTCCAATGGCCGGATCCACCAAAACAGCGGACTGAACGTATATTTCCTCTGCATCGCAGCCTGCTAAGTAGCGGACCATGTCAAAATCATGTATGGTCATATCTAAGAACATACCGCCGGATACTGCGGCATATTCTGCACTTGGCGGTTCCGGATCTCTGGAAGTCACCTTAATGATGTGAGGTTCGCCAATTTTTCCGGCTGCAACCGCATTTCTCACTGCCTCAAAGTTATGGTCAAAACGGCGGTTAAAGCCTACCTGATATTTCACCTTACTGGTCTTTAATACTTCCATGACCTCCTTGATCTTCTCAATGTCGTGATCAATGGGTTTTTCACAGAAAACATGCTTTCCCGCCTGAATGGCCTCAACGGAAATAGGTGAATGGGTGTTGGTTGATGAGCAGATCAAAACGGCATCAATCTCCGGGTCTGCTAAAATTTCCTTGTAATCCTTTGTGGTGTTGGGAATTCCCATGCCTTTTGCCCAGTTTTCAGTTTCCTCATTCATAAACGGATCGGCAATGGTTTTGATCTTTCCGTTTTTCACCAGGTTGCAGATGCTGGTAGTATGTACTTTTCCAATTCTTCCTGCTCCAATAATTCCTACTGTTACCATAATATCTTCTCCTCTCTCTATCTTCCTAATTAAAGTCCGGTCTTCTCGGCAAAGAATTTCCTTGCGCAGATGGCATATTCCAGCGGATTTGCCTTCCCAGGGTCCTGCTCTGCTTCCACTACCATATATCCCTCATAGGAAGCTTCCTCCAGCACCTTAAAAATTGGGTCAAAGTCAATGCACCCGTCTCCCGGAATGGTGAACGCTCCTGCCCGTACCCCTGCCAGGAAGCTCATCTTTTCTTCTCTGACCTTTTTTACAATTTCAAGCCGGATGTCCTTTAAATGTACATGCTTAATACGTCCCACATATTTTTCCACCATTGCTACAGGATCCTCGCCGCAGTATGCAAAATGTCCGCTGTCAAAGAGGAGGCTCACATATTCCGGGTCAGTTCCGGCCATCATGCGCTCCACTTCTGCTGCGCTCTGGACAACAGTTCCCATATGATGATGGAAAGTCAAAGCCACTCCGTATTTATCCCTGGAAAGCTTTCCAAGGCGGTTTAGGCCTTCACACAGCAGATTCCATTCCCTGTCATCCATCTCATGCTTTCCTTCAAACACCGGCTGGTCCTGAATCCCCTGGGTGCTGTAGCTCTGCTCAGATACGCCTACCACTTTGGCTCCCATTGCCGCCAGAAATGCCACATGCTTTTCAAATTTTTCTTCTGTTTCCTCATAAGGTCTGCTGATCAAAAAGGTGGAAAACCATGCATTGCAGATCTCTACACCCCGAAGCTCCAATGCCTTTTTTAATGTTTCCACATCTTTTGGATATTTGTTGCCCACCTCGGAACCGGTAAAACCTGCCAGGGCCATTTCACTGACACACTGTTCAAATGTGTTTTCCTTCCCCAGGTCCGGCAAATCGTCGTTGGTCCATGCGATTGGTGCGATTCCTAATTTTA
>JAEWRS010000447.1 GCA_023398855.1 Bacillota bacterium | reverse complement strand
GCAGCTAAGCGAATGGGCCAAAAGGGCCGGTGTGGACATCATCGCACAGCAGGAAGGCTCTGACCCTGCGGCGGTTGTTTATGATGCGGTGGCAGCGGCAAAATCCAGACATGCGGATATTTTGATCTGTGATACCGCAGGCCGCCTCCATAATAAGAAAAATTTGATGGAGGAACTTAAAAAAATCAACCGGATCATTGACAAAGAATACCCGGAAGCTTACAGGGAGACTCTGGTAGTTCTGGACGGAACTACAGGACAAAATGCTCTTGTACAGGCAAAGCAGTTTATGGAGGTTGCCGACATTACCGGAATTATCCTTACAAAGCTTGACGGAACCGCAAAAGGGGGAATCGCGGTGGCGATCCAGTCAGAACTGGGAATACCGGTCAAATACATTGGGGTAGGAGAGAAAATTGATGACCTGCAAAAATTCAATGCAAAAGAATTTGTAAGCGCATTGTTTCACGTAGAAGAGAAAGATGAGGCGTAAAAATGATGACATTGGAAAAGTTTGAAGAAGCAACGGAAGTTGTTAGCAAGGTTATCCTGGAAACGAAGCTGATATACAGTGAGTATTATTCTAACCAGACCGGAAATAAGGTATATCTCAAGCCAGAGAATATGCAGTATACCGGCGCCTACAAGGTGAGGGGAGCGTATTATAAAATCAGCACACTTACCCAGGAGGAGAAAGCAAAGGGCCTTATTACCGCCTCAGCAGGAAACCATGCCCAGGGTGTTGCCTATGCGGCAAAACTGGCGGGAATTTCGGCCACAATCGTCATGCCTACCACAACCCCCCTTATGAAGGTCAACCGTACCAAAAGCTACGGCGCTGAGGTGATACTGGAAGGAGATGTATTTGACGAGGCATGTAACTACGCCAACAAGCTTTCCGAGGAAAAGGGCCTGACCTTTGTTCATCCATTTAATGATCTGGATGTAGCTGCCGGACAGGGAACCATTGCTATGGAGATTGTGAAGGAGCTTCCTACGGTTGATTACATTCTGGTGCCCATCGGCGGCGGTGGTCTGTGCACAGGGGTTTCTGTTTTAGCTAAAATGCTCAATCCCAAGATCAAGGTCATAGGCGTGGAGCCGGCAGGTGCCAACTGTATGCAGGAATCTCTGCGTCAGGGTAAGGTGGTGGAGCTGCCAAGCGTCAACACCATTGCTGACGGCACAGCGGTAAAGTGCCCTGGAGACAAACTTTTCCCTTACATTCAGGAAAACGTAGATGAAATCATCACCATCGAAGATTCTGAGCTCATTGTAGCATTTCTGGATATGGTAGAAAACCATAAGATGATCGTGGAAAATTCAGGACTTTTGACAGTTGCAGCTCTAAAGCACATGAATGTGGAGAATAAAAAGGTGGTTTCCATATTAAGCGGTGGTAATATGGATGTGATCACCATGGCATCCATTGTACAGCACGGATTGATCCAGAGAGACCGTATCTTTACCGTATCCATTCTTCTGCCGGATAAACCAGGAGAGCTTGCTAAGGTATCCGCTCTCCTTGCTAAAGAGCAGGGGAATGTCATTCGCCTGGAGCATAACCAGTTTATCAGCATTAACCGGAATTCGGCTGTGGAGCTTCGTATCACTTTGGAGGCATTTGGAACCGAGCATAAGAATACCATTATGGCCGCGCTCACAGCACAGGGCTATCGTCCAAAGCTGGTAAAGTCAAAAGGTACTTATGTAGATTGACGAGACTGCTGACGGATAGTCTTGGATTCCATACAAAAAATAAAAGCACGGATTCATCGTGCTTTTATTTTTTGTAAATGATATTTTACTCCACGTATTCAAATGCCACTCTTGGACTGCCATTTTCCGCATAAATAGTACCGCATTTTATAAAACCGTTCTTTTGAATCAGATGCTTCATAATCCCATTATTTTCATGGGTATCTATTCTAAGGTGAGAGCATTGCTTTTTACAATAATCCAGGCATTTTGTCAGGACGCCATTTCTTGTTCCGTCACTGGCAACCCGGTGAATGGCTCCATAGCTGGCTCCGGAAATCCAGGAACCATCTTCTATATAACTGTAAGTGGGATCTTCTCCAGTCATGAAGGCAAATACTCCATGAATCTTGTCATCATGTTCATAAACATACAGTTGCTTTTTCTCTATATCCTCTTCAATTAATTCGTTGCCAGGGTAAGTGTTTCCCCACTGTGACTCATTGCCATTATCGGCCATAAATTTCCTTGCAGTTCCATATACATGAAAAATGTCCGGCAGGTCCTGGATATTTGCATGTCTGATCATATTGAATTCCTCCTGAACTTAGGTTTAAACAGTGTCAGACCATGGCAGGATCTGGTCTGGCACTGTTCTTACGAAAGACTAATGAAAACAAGGTTAATTTTCTTTATCTGTATGCGGATAGATGATCCTGTTTTCGTGTTCTCTTGGTGATATGCCGGTAACCTTCTTAAATACCTTGCTGAAATAATAGGGGTTATCAAAACCCAGTTTATCAGAGATTTCATACATCAGGTACTGGTGTGTGTCTATAAGCTCCATGGCATGCTGGATCTTTATCTGAGCAATATAATCAGAAAGAGTGGTGCCTGTCAGCTTTTTAAAGGTATTGCTTAAATGACCGGAGCTAATGTTTAAGGCTTCCGCAACATCCGCCAGAGTCAGCTTTTCCATATAATGTTCTTTGATGTAGCCTCTGGCCAGGTCTACCAGCTTGTCAGAGCGGGTTGATTTCCTGTCATTTAAAAGCCTGCAAAGCTTTTGGCGGAAGCTCCTCAGCCATTCCAGTATGTCCTCCAGGCTGTTAAATTGATTCAGCTGCTCAGCAATGTTGATAGTATAAG
>JAEWRS010000446.1 GCA_023398855.1 Bacillota bacterium | reverse complement strand
TGAAGACGACGAGGTAGATAGGGCAGAGGTGGAAGCATGGCAACATGTGCAGCTGACTGTCACTAATAGGTCGAGGGCTTAACCAGGTTGGTTTAGGTAAGAGGAAAGAACGGATGAAAATAGATATATAACAATGTGTGGTTTTGAGGGTACATGCCTCAAAAGAGGAAAGACAAAGTGATAAGCGCGAGTGGCTCAGTTGGTGGAGTACGACCTTGCCAAGGTCGGGGTCGCGGGTTCGAGTCCCGTCTCGCGCTCTTAACAATATATAGTATTTATGAGGTTTTCCAGAATTTAGGGAACCCTTTTTTTGTTATAAAGTTAATTATGATAATATTCGGCTTGGCGTATAGATATTAACTACGGTTACTCCAGTATTAATAAATTTCGGACCTGTATCCAATCTCCTTAATGCAGCAACTGCCTCAGCCATACCCAGATAGCCCATTGTAAATGGATTTTGCACTAATATAGCTTTTATAGTTTTATCTCTTATCATTCCTTGAATTATCTCTGTGATATCAAACCCAATACCGGTAATATTTCTGCCATTTTCTCTTAACGCATACCCCATCCCTAACGTAGATCCCTCATTTGTTGAAAAAACACCAACGAGATTTGGATTGTCTCTTATATATTGTTCCGTTGCTTCTTTGGCTAACTCTGGATTGCCATCAGCGTATATTGTTTCTAATATCTGATATCTGACAAACGATTTAAAATAATCGCGAAATCCCAATTCCCGATTTATAGTCGTTCTGTTTTCAGGAGTTACCCCAATGATTCCGATTGAACCTTGTATGGCACCAACCGCCTCTAATTCGTAAAACATATTTTCACCAGCTATCTTGCCAGCTGTATAATTATCTGTAGCTAAGGTTATAATTGCTTCTTCAAACGCTGGTGCATCAACATAAATAATTTTTACGCCCTTTGCTTTTGCTTCATCAATTGCACTTGAAATAGTTAAAGGATCACTGGCCGCTAACATGATTGCATCGGCTCCCGCGGCTACAGCATTATTAAATATTTGAATTTGTTCATTTACATCTCTTGTTAGGGGGGCGTTCCATTCGTATGTGACACCTATCATAGAAGCCATTTCTCTGGCACCATTATCCATGATCCTCCAAAACTGGTCACTTTTATCCATGGTTATTAAATAAATTATATAATTATTATTTATTAAATGGTTCATTTCTACAACATCTCCTATTATTAATAATCTATTTTAATTTTGGTGCCAATTACATTCACACTCAGAGCTGAAATTAAGGCTTTACAGCGGGTGTTGTGGTATGTCACCGGCTAGCATAAAGATTATATACTGTTATTAACTTAACTATAGGCTGTAACAGTGGAATACTCATTCAGATATATAAATAACTGTAATCTCTTCCCGTATCTATAATTTCTAATACTCCTTGTCCCCCCTAAGCTATTTACCAGAAGGCGCTTTAATACCCCTATAACCGGCATATCTTTCAGATATTCAATTATATGCGAATGGGGTTTCGCAATATTACTTCATTCAAGAAACGATATGCTTTCAGACATTAAAAGGTTTATGTTAACTCGTAAGATGCAATTCATCTGCTGCCCTATTCTGTGAGAGCTATTTTTTCATTTTATTTCTTGTGAAAGCGAGTGTGCCAAAATGACACATTTTTGTGCATATATTTATTGATAAGCTATAATATTAATCGTAAAATGTTGAAAGTGTATAATAAAAGCGCTGAAAATATAAAAAATTAGTCAAAATATACAAATACCAATTGCAATGAAGTAAGCTCAATGGTATACTTTAACCATAAAGGCAAAACAAAGACAGGCTGCTGATAAAACAATATCAACTGTTTGCGGGAGGCGCAGTAGATAGGAGGAACATGCAAAAAGTTACAGAAAAGCATCTGATTCATATTTTAGAAATTGAGTTGGTCAAGGCATACGATGATCAATACTCTGGCAAATACTTCAGGAATCGTATGTGATGATGCAGGTGCGTCCTGTGCGGCCAAGATCGCTTTCCGTGTGGATGCGGTAATCCTCAGCATTATGGTCCAGGGTTCATAAAAACAATTCAGATAAAAGAAAGGAAGGTAGTTTTAGTTATGAAAAAAGGGTTTATCAGGTATTCATTGGCTATGTTGATATTGGCAGGTGTACTGGCTGGATGCAATCAGGGAAGCGGGCAGAGCGCTGGGGACACCCAGAATACTTCCGTTTCGCAATCAGGAGGCCCAAAGGCCCAGGAAGGAGATTCATCCATAAAGATTGCAGTGGCAGCACCTATGACAGGAGATAATTCGGAATATGGAATCGGTTTTACCAATGCGGCAAAGCTGATGGCTGACCAGTGGAATGACCAGGGAGGTATCCTTGGAAAGAAAGTCGAAATCGTACCTTATGACGATAAAAACACCTCCGAAGAGGCGACAACCATTGCCCAGAAAATCGTTTCAGACGGCAATATCAACGGTGTTATCGGTCATTTTTCTTCCGGAGTCTGTATGACGGCAGCTCCCATTTACGAAGAAAATAAAATAATTGAGATATCTCCCTCAGCTTCTCACCCGGATTATTCCAAAATAGGAAACTATATCTTCAGAAATAATACCATCATCTCCAAGGAAGGCGCAGCCTCTGTTGATATAGCTGTCCACGACCTAGGAAAGAAAAATATCGGCATTATTTCCATTATGACTGACTGGGGGACCAATACATCAGGTATCATCAAGGACCTGATTGCAGACTTAAATGATCCCAACGTAAAGGTGGTCGCGCATGAAGAAGTAATGGAAGGCTCTGATGACTATACACCGGCTATTACCAAGCTGAATGGGGCAGGAGCTGATGTGGTGATCTGCTGCGGCATGTATAATCTGGTGGCTCCGGTTGCAAAGCAGTATAAGAACATTAATCCTGATATTGCTATCGTTGGATTTTCCAATGCTTACAGCCAGCAGCTGATCCAGCTGGGAGGGGAAGCAGTAGAGGGAGTCTGTTTCCCGGTTATTTTCTTCTCAGAATCCGATGACCCGGATGTAAAGACATATGTAGAAAAGTTCTCACAAGCCTATGGCAGTGCACCGTCTGCTCTTACTTCCCAGGCCTATGACTCTGTTGGAATCCTTCTCACAGCCATAAAAGAGGCTGGCACCACGGAATCTGAAGCGGTAAGGGGCAAGCTTAATGAAATTACCTATAAAGGAGTGACCGGAGACATTAAGTTTGACCAGCAGGGAGATGTTGATAAGCAGTTTAACAAGGTTACGATTAAGGATGGTAAATTTGTGAAGATGAACTAGTTTAAGCGGCGGGAATGGTGATTTGCTGTTCCCGCGGAAAGGTGAATGAATGATTGCACAACAGATATTTAACGGACTGGCACTGGGAATGGGGTATGCTCTCATTGCAGTCGGATATTCATTGGTATTCGGAATTCTCAGACTGGTCAATTTCTCCCATGGTTCGGTCTATGCATTCGGGGCTCAGATGGCAATGGTTTTCATCGGGCTTCGGTTCGGAATCATCCCAGGACTCATTGTCAGCATGGTGCTGACAGGGGTTTTGGGAGTTGCAATTGACAAGCTTGCCCTGGAACCTCTCAGAAAAAAGAAATCCATTCCCATTGCCTCGTTGATTACAACCATAGGAATTTCCAACATTGTGACCAACCTTCTCATTGCAATTTTCGGAAGTGAAAAAAGAGCATTTCCGGCGCTGTTTGATTACGGGACTCTGCAGATCGGAAAAATTGTCATTTCCTCCACTCAGATCGGGATGTGTGCGGTATCCCTGATCTTGATGCTGGTTCTGGTGGGCATTGTATTTTGCACAAAAATCGGTCTTGCAATGAGGGCGGCAGAGCAGAATCCGAAGGCAGCCAATTTAATGGGCATTAATGTGAATTTTGTTATTTCATTTACATTCTTTTTAAGCGGAATATCAGCTGCAATTGCAGGTTCCCTGGTGGGAAGCTATTATCAGATCGTTTACCCCAATATGGGATTTATGGCAGGCTTAAAGGCATTTGCGGCAGCGGTGCTTGGAGGAATTGGAAGCCTTCCGGGGGCGATGATAGGAGGTCTGATAGTTGGAGTGTCGGAATCAATGGCAGCCACTGTTCTCGGATCCACTTATCGGGATTCCATGGCATTTATTATATTGATTCTTGTTCTGATCGTAAGACCCAATGGTTTGTTCGGAAAGAAAGGAATCACAAAGGTATAAAATATGACAAATACAATAAATGAAAAACACAGCTTTTTATTTCAGCTAGAAAGCTTTGTGAGTAAATACCAGATAATACTTCTGATCCTGCTGGCTGCATTGATATGCCTGCTTCCCAAGGGAGTGAACAATCAGTATTTCCTGACTGTGATTGTAAAAATGGCGGTATATGCCATGTTTGGCCTTGGTCTTAACATTCTGACCGGTTATACAGGTCTGGTTTCTCTGGGACATGGGGGCTTTGTTGCCATTGGGGCATATACGGCTTCTTTATGCGCGGTAAAGCTGGGCTGGAGTTTTTTCCCGTCCATGCTGCTTGGCATGGTGACTGCGGGACTGGTTGGAATCCTTCTGGGACTTCCTACCCTCCGTCTGACAGGAACCTACCTTTCCATTGTTACCCTGGGGTTCGGGGAAATTATGAAAATGATTGCCATGAACTGGGCAGCAGTTACCAACGGGACTCTTGGAGTAAAGAATATTCCCAAACCAGCCATATTTGGCGTAAAGCTCACCATAGCAAATCATGGTCTGTATTATCTGGTCATGGCTATACTGTTAATCTGCACGGTTTTTTGCCTTGTTCTCGTTAAGTCCAAAACCGGCAGGGCGCTTCAGGCGATCAAGGGAGATGAGCTGGCCAGCATTATGATGGGAATTAACACCACCTACTATAAAATCCTGGCTTTTGTATTGTCTGCATGTATCTGTGCTGCTGCAGGAGCATTGTATGCGACACTCATCGGATATGTGGACCCCAATACCTTTAATTTTGATGTATCAACTCTGATTCTTTCCATCGTGATTCTGGGGGGCATGGGAACTATCAGAGGAATGTTTCTTGGGGCAGCCATTCTCATCGCTCTTCCGGAGGTATCCCGGTTCCTTATGGTTTACCGGTTTGTTTTATACGGCGTGATCCTGGTTGTCATGATGCGCTTCCGTCCTCAGGGAATCCTTGGGTGGAAATCCCAGCTTCCCTATCAATTATCAAAGAGGGTATTGGAAAAGCTTAAGACAGCGGACACAGAGGAGGCGGGAACCAATGGCTGAA
>JAEWRS010000390.1 GCA_023398855.1 Bacillota bacterium | reverse complement strand
GACCCGCTCCTTCAAGCTGTCCATGATGGAGTTAAGCAGGGAATTAAACCGTTTATTCTTTTCCGCCTGCTCGATCAGCCCATTTTCTCTTTTCTCCAGCTGGACCACCATTTCATTAAATGCCCGTGAAAAATCTCCCATAAAATTCACCCGCTGCTTATAATCTCCTCTGTTCACCTGATCGGTCTGCCAGGCCAGATGCTTTAAGGCTGCATGAAGCTGCTTTAATTCACCTGCCTGAAAATTATATCGGGAGGGCAGAGGAACATTTAAATTTCCTTCCGCCAGATTTTTGAGAAACTCATTAGATTCCATAAGACAATGAGATAGAAAGAAAACAGCTTGTTCCAGTTCTGTAAATATCTGGCTTCTTTCTTCCAGCTCCCCGGTGACCGGTCTATTTAAAATGATATTGCGAATCTGCTCCAAAAGAACAGAAGCATCCTTCTCTGTCATCAACTACACCTTCGCCTGATCATTGACCCTGGCCTCAAACCTGCATACTCGTGAACCACTGGCCCAGCAATCTACTTCTTTTACCACATATTCCTTTCCAGTATATTCCTTTAACACTCCGGCGAGAAATCCTTCGTCATAATTACAGACATGATCGCCAGTCACAGGAAGACCGGAACAGTCTAAGTCCTCTCCAACCGTAAGAACTGCCTCACCCGTATCCGGATCAAACTTTTCGATTCTTAAAATACCAATCTTATGTACCTCCAGACTTTGCTGCAATGAGGCAATAAAATCGTTGAACGGGAGGGTAATATCCAGCATGTGCAGGGCAAACTCTTTACCCGAAATCTTTCCGGCACTTCGGAAAAGGTCTCTTGTCATTGCATCGCCAAAATTCCGGGTCAGCTCACTTCTTAATGAATACTGTAACAGCCGGTACATCATTACAGGCATCTCTTCCCCCAGATTTTTTCTCCCTTTTGGTATATTTCCTATTGTATTCCAGGAAAATTCCTTTTCTTCTCCTGTTTGTATAAAATGTAACATATGCCTCCTCCTGTATCTTCATCTGCACAACCAGATTCATTCAACCTGGACTAGTTACGTGCAGATTCATAATTTAAGCATTTTTTGCCTGAATATTACTAATTTTCAGCCTTTTTTTCATTTAACTACCCGATTATGAGGGATACATTTTAAGCAATATGGGCCATCTGCCAAATGATTAAAGTCAACCATAATATATTATAATAAAGATTCCGACAAATTTCAACACAAAAATGGTTACAGAAATTCCCTGTTACCAAAATAAAATGGTCACCGAAGTAAAAAGAAGATGTAATAATATTAATAAGAAGCGATCTTGAAAACCCATACCATTCCATGGTAAAATAAAAGAATACTCTAATGACAACCGGAAAGAGGGTGATAATACGAAGATACAGGAATCTGCAGAAAACTATCTGGAAACCATACTCATGCTTAAAAACCGTAACGGGAATGTACGCTCCATAGATATAGCAGAGGAATTGGATTTTTCCAAACCAAGCGTCAGCGTAGCTATGAAAAATCTCAGGGAGAACGGATACATCGGCATCGATGATAACGGGCACATCTCTTTGCAGGAAAAGGGCCTGGAAATTGCCGAAAGGATATACGAACGCCACACCTTATTATCAGAATGGCTAATGGCTCTTGGGGTTTCCCCTGAAGCTGCATCTGAGGATGCCTGCCGGATCGAGCATGTTATAAGCGCAGAAAGCTTTGCAGCCATTAAAACTCATGTGAATGACAGTAAAAAATAATTAGCAAAACAAGGAGGCAGGCTGACTTCATTGGTCAGACTGCCTCCAGACATTTCAGTTCTATCTTACTTTCTGTTTCTCATACGCAAAGCTTCAAAGGGCCGGTATCAGGCTCCTTTACTCCAACCGAGTTCGTTGTCATATTACATCCATTCGTTATAACGCCGTTTATACACCTCTTTTAATAGCTGTACACCTGCCAGATAACCAATCAGAAGCAGGGCCAGCCAAGGCACGAACTGGGCCGGCAGATAATGCATATCAAAGCCTACAGAAAGACTTGTAAATGCGATAATCAAAGCAATGGCCGCGACGATAAAGGTGGACAAAAACAAAGGCATGGAGGACATACTTTGTACAAAGGGCAGCTTCTCAGTACGAATCAGATGAATAACCATTACCTGAGATAAGGTACCGAACAGGAACCAGCCACATTGGAACAACGGGGACAGCTCCACTTTATTGGCACCAATAGCCCACCACATCACTGCATAACATAAAATATCAAAAACCGAGCTTAAAGGACCGAAATAGGCCATAAAGGTTTTGATGGATTTTGTTTCCCATTTGTGTGGCTTTTTTAAGTATTCCTTATCCACATCATCAAAGGGAATACCTACCTGTGAAAAATCGCACAGAAGATTCTGTGTTAATATCTGCACAGGCAGCATGGGCAGGAACGGAAGAAATACACTGGAAACAATGACAGAGATCATGTTGCCAAAATTTCCGCTTGCAGCCATTTTGATGTACTTAATGATATTTCCAAAGGTACGGCGTCCTTCTAATACTCCTTCCTCCAAAACCATCAGATCCTTTTCCAGTAAAATGATGTCAGCAGTTTCCTTGGCGATGTCCACTGCACTGTCAATGGATATCCCTACATCTGCCTGGTGCAGAGGCGGTGCGTCATTGATGCCATCTCCCATGTACCCTACCGTATGGCCTGCGCTTTGAAAAGCCTTTACCACCCGTTCCTTCTGGGCGGGAGACAATTTAGCAAATAAATTGCACACGGAAACTGCCTCTAACAGCTCCCTGTCATCCATCTTTTCTACATCCCGTCCCGTCAGTAAGCCGGAAGCATCTACACCTACCTTGCCGCAGACCTTTGCCGCCACACCCTCACTGTCTCCGGTCAGGACAACTGTCCGCACTCCATGATCCCGAAGAGCGGCTATGGCAGCGCCCGCACTTTCTTTAGGAGGATCCAGAAAGCCTACAAATCCGATCAATACCATATCCCGCTCATCATCAACGCTGAATACTCCAACGCCGGGAACTTCATTCTTCTGGGCAACCGCAATCATGCGCAGGCCTTCGGCATTATACTTTTCATAAATAGCTGTTGCATTGCGCCTGGCCTCTTCATCCATGGGTGAAACATTTCCGTTTATTTCCACAAAGGATGAAATATCCAGGATCTCTTCCACAGCTCCCTTTGTAATAAGCTGGAGCTTTCCGTTTTTATCGGTTAAAACAACACTCATCCTGCGCCGTGTAAAATCAAAGGGAATCTCGTCAATCCGGCTATAGGAGCTTAATACAGACTCCAGTCCATTCTGTCCGGCCCGGTTGATAATGGCTATGTCAATCAGATTTTTAAGACCAGTCTGAAAATAACTGTTTAAATAAGCATGACGCAGAATCCTGGCATCCTCTGCTCCGTTTAAATCCATGTATCTTTCCAGGACCACCTTATCTTCTGTCAGGGTTCCGGTTTTATCGGTGCAGAGCACATCCATTTCTCCAAAGGTCTGTATTGGGCCCAGTGTGCGTACGATCACCTTGTGTTTTGACATGGAAACCGCACCCTTTGCCAGGGTGGAGGTCATGATCATCGGCAGCATTTCAGGAGTAAGGCCTACTGCAATGCTGATGGCAAATAAAAGTGCACCGGCCCAGTCTCCTTTTGCTATGCCATTGATAAAGAATACCACAGGCACCATAACAAGCATCATTTTTACAAGGAGCCGGCTGACAGAATCGACTCCCCGCTCAAAGCTGGTTTTGGCCCTGTCTCCTGAAAGGGATTGGGCCATGGAACCGAAATAGGTGTTATTTCCAGTTGCAAGTACCACTGCCGTGGCACTTCCACTCACCATATTCGAACCCATAAAGCCGATATTTAGCAAATCCGTTAATGCATCATCATGCTCATTGCTTCCATGGGAAAATTTTTCCACTGGAGCTGACTCGCCAGTTAAAGCTGCCTGAGCCAAAAAGGTATCTTTGGTTGTCAGGAAGCACACATCTGCAGGAAGCATATGTCCTGCAGAAAGCTTAACAACATCTCCCGGAACCACCTCATCCATGGGAATCTCAGTCAGTTCACCGTCTCTCCAGACATCCGCCTTGTTTGATATCATTTCGGAAAGCTTTTCCGCTGCTGCATTAGAGCGCTGGCTCTGGACAAAGGCCACCATGCTGGAAAGCAAAACCAGAAAAATAATAATGGAAACAGTAAAATAATCGGGCCTTGAAGAAGAGAGGACATCTGTGAAATAATTGACAGCAGCAATAATCAGTAAAATAATGTTAAAAGGATTGATCACCGCTTCTCTCAGTCTGTGAAGAGTGGTATTTTTGTTTCCTGCAGTAATTACATTTGCCCCGAACTCTTCTTGTCTTTCTATGGCCTCCTTACGGGTAAGACCAGTCTTTGATGCAGATAAGGAATCTAAAAGCTTATCTTCTTCAAGAAATGCATAGGCTCTCAGCTTTTTTTCGGTGTCTAGCCTGTCTTTTTGAATTTGTGTACCATTTTTTTTCTTTTTCATAAATTTCATTGGAATCATTCCTTTCTTTTTATAGGATTCCCCAATGAAGATATAAATAGCAATAAAAAAAGCCGTCCCAATAGACGGCATAAAGAGCACAGGCTAAGAAAGCCCATCTTTGTCATGAACAATGGACCCTCGCCCGCTGAAAGCGCCGGTATATTGGTTTATATTTTCATACTGGGGTTTGAAGCCGCAAATTGGACTTCGGGGGCTGCCTTCCATTGTTTCACTTCCTTTTCATAAATTTCGAAATACATACCAAGTTTATCCGATCAAAGAGAAAATGTCAACCTTACAAAAAATATTTGGTACTGTTCAGTTGGTTTCTACTGCATCTTACTGAATTTACTGGTAATATTTGGATTATTTGCCATATAGAAAAAACATCATATAATGAATACATGAAAGCAAAGGAGTATGTGATTATGCCACGAAGAGGAGAAAATATATATAAACGAAAAGATGGGCGCTGGGAAGGAAGAATGCGAACGAAAGATGGAAAATACAGGTATTTTTATTCCAGGACCTATAAGGGCGTAAAAGAAAAGATGAAAAATCACCAGGAAATTCAGGAATCCTCCAAAGTAAAAGCTTCCGGCTGCACTGATGATGTCTCCTGCCTGTTTGAAACCTGGCTGGAGGATGCCTCCCTCCGGTTAAAACCTTCTACATATGAAAGCTATTACCGGTGTATCAATAAATATGTGATTCCTTTTTTCAAACAGAAGAAGAACCAGAAAATTACCGAAGCATCTGTTCTTTGTTTTGTAAAAAGTATGAGAGAAAATACGGAGCTGGCGGATTCCTCAAAGAAAAAGAATCTTACTATTTTTAAAATTGCTCTAAAAGATATTTTAAAGGGCTCACCAGAAAACTTTTCCATTATTGAGCAGGTAAAGGTACCAAAGCCAGAAGACAAGGAGGTGAAGATCTTCTCCCTGAAAGAGCAGAGACTCGTCGAACAGACGGCGCTGTATTCAGCGGACAGGCGTGGGGTGGGAATCATTCTGTGCTTTTATACGGGCATCAGACTGGGAGAATTATGTTCCTTAAAGTGGGGAGACATTGATATGGAAACAGGCACCCTGTCTATTGCCCGGACCGTGTCCAGAATCAAGGATTTTGAGGATGCTGACGGCAAAACAACGCTGTTGGTAGGCGCCCCCAAAAGCCGGAAATCTTTAAGAAGAATCCCTCTTCCTGAATTCCTGCTAAAAATGTTGGTTGAACGGGGGGCTTTCCAGTCAAATCCGGACCACTATATTTTTTCCCACGGGGCTGCCCCCTATGACCCACGCAGTTTTCAGAAGCTTTACAAGAAAATATTAAAGGAAGCCCATGTTCCGGACCGGAAGTTCCATGCCATCCGCCACACATTTGCCACCCGGGCCTTAGAGATCGGAGTGGACATAAAAACCATCAGTGAATTGCTTGGCCATTCCAGCGTGTCTATTACCCTGAATGTGTATTCTCATTCTCTTATGGAGCAAAAAAAAGCTGCCATTGAGAAATTCAATCATATGTATTACTTTAACATGGAAGCCTCTGCCATACCCAGTCCTGTTACAGCTATGAATAGTAAATACATTTGAAAACCAGTCCTTTTTTTGAACTGCTTTTCATTTTCCTGCTTGTATTGTCAGCCAATCTGCTTAGCCGGCTGCCGGGGCTGGTGGACCCCTTCCTCCCAGCCGGCAGGATTTCCCTTTCACGGTTTTACTTTCTATACCATAACACTGACCTGATTGCCCCCTTCCGACTTTGACTTATAAAGAGCCTCATCTGCTCTCCTTAACGCCTCCAAATAACCTTCATCCCCTTCCTTGAAGAGGGAAAAACCGGCTGACACGGTAACCCGGATCTCTTCCTTGTCTGCCCGGACCTTCAGCGTCGATAAGGAGGTCATAAATTTGTTTTTAAAATCCTGCACATGCTTCCGCTCCATGCCACAAAGGATCACCACGAATTCATCTCCGCCCCAGCGGATGATCTTGTCCGTATCTCTTAAGGTCCCTTTCATCATCTTTACAAATTCTGCCAGTGCCATGTCCCCTGCATAGTGGCCATATTTATCATTGATCCCTTTAAAATGATCCATATCGCACATCATAACTCCTGAATTCAAACCTTTCTGTTTAAATTCCATAAATGCATGAGCCAGATCATTGGCTCCACTTCTCCTGTTGCCTGCTTTTGTGAGGGCATCCTGATTAAGCTCAGATTCCATCACCTTTTTAGAGCGGCGGTAATACAATTTCTCCAAGAACGAGATGGAAAACAGACTGACTATCAGAATGAGTATGAGAAGCAGTACCAAAAGTATGGTGAGCCTGGATACCACAAGCTTGCTTTCTTCATTGGTCTGGTCAATATAGGGCTGTAAATCATCCAGATATACACCCATGGCAATTACCCAGTTATATTCCTTATAAAGCTTGGCATAGGTCAGCTTTTCAGATACCTTATCATCATTCAGCTCTTTGAAATAATAAGTGAAATACAGCTCACCATGCTGATTGATTCCCTGAAGTTCTGTCAAATAAGGATAATTCCCGGCCGAATCAGTCATATCCGTAGAAAGAAAGGTTCCTTCTGTCTCTGGCAGGTTTGCATGGACCCTTCGGATGGCATAATTTTTTCCGCCCTGGTAATTCAGAATCTCATTTACCCAGATATATGAATTTCCATCAAATCTGGAGTTTCTGATTACATTGATCATATCAGCTTTCACCAGACTATCCAAATAACCCTTTGTCAGACCAAAAAGAAAGGAGTAATCCCCATGAATAAATATCCTGTATGAATGTAATTCTGAGAGGTTAGCCTTAAGAGTATCCTCCCAGTCAGTGCCAGCCAGGTTCGCAGGATCATATACCGCTTTATTTGCTTTATTATCCCACGCAACCACGGTCATATAATTATAATCAGGATTATCCCGGAAAAAACGGATGAAAAAATCATTGAATTCCATGTCTGAATGTTTTTTTTTCATGTTAATGATTCCATCCGTCCTGGTAATCAGGTTTTCTATATAGATAGCTTTGACTTTCCGCCTTAACTCAATTCCGGAAATCATATTATTGACCGTGTCTCTTAGGAAATCCTTTTTAAGG
>JAEWRS010000383.1 GCA_023398855.1 Bacillota bacterium | reverse complement strand
GGATAGGGTCATGGTGTAGGCTTTATCATTTTTGCGGAAAACCAGGTTTAAGGCACACCATTTAACAAAAAGAGGGGCAATCCGCAGATACCATTTTTTTTCATTGGAAACATTATAGGAAATGATTTCCTCCATCTTTTCCTTAGTGATTTTTAAAGTCATCTGGCTGCATACCTCTTCCAGTACTTCAGAAAAAGTATGCTCCTCACTGGTTGATAAAAAATCAATCAGGGTCACGGCAAAAAAATTAGCGGTTGTCTCTGAGGAGAAAAAAGTCCTCAGATTAATGGGAATGCTGATGCCGATGGATTTACCGCACGGCTTTCCCCCGAGATATTCCTGATATATTGCCCAGATCAGTGCTGCCGTCAGAAACCTGGTGATGCTGACCCCATAGCTTTTGGAGACAGCCTTTAAGGCTCTTAAGTCTACATAACCATGAAGAACATTTTCCTCATCAAGAGGAAGAGCTTCACCGGTAATATGATAAGCCGTTCTGGAACTGTATTTGCGTTTCACGGTCTTTTTATAATTGCGGACGTAGCTGTCCTCCACGTTCATGGAAACATCGGAGGATATTTTCTGACGAGCCTGGCAGCCTGTTCTGGAATCCTGCTTAAGATCCAGATACCGGTAGACCAGGGCCTTTAAGAAGTTCACGGCTCCCAGTCCGTCTGTGACTGCATGGAACACCTCCAGATTAATCCGCCTGGAAAAATAAGTCACCCGGAACAAAAACATCTGGTTGCTGTGAGGATCAATGTATTTGCATGGGTAGGTGGTTTCCCGTTCAATGACAGGCATTCTCTTGTTGTTTTCAAAATAGTACCAGAAAAATCCCCTTCTCAGCCTCACCGAAAATCCTTCAAACTGGGGAAGGATCTCCTCCAAGGCCTGCTGAAGGGTTCCCGGATCCACCTCTTCTTTTAAAACTGCTGAAATCCGGAATACATTGCTTAAATTCTCGCTGGCAATGACCGGAAATATCTTTGCCGTATTGTCAAGCCGTCTCCACCGCTCTCCCTGTGGGCTTCGCTTCATAATGACAGTGCCTCACTTCCCTGCATCCATAAAATCAAGCCGCATATCATACCAGATGGCTCCTCCGTGCACAGACCCGGACACTCCCATGTTCCGGTATCCAAATTTTTCGTAATAAGGAATCAGCCTGTCCTTGCAGGTGAGGATCATTCCTGTCCTGCCTCTTTTCTTTGCTTCCTCTATAAAACGCTTCATAAGGGCTGCGGCAACACCACGGCCCCGCCACTCTTTTCTCACATCCAGTCCAAACACGCTTTGGTATGCACCATCTTGATTATGAAAATCCGTATTTTCAAACATTTCATCAGTGATAGTATACCCATCTGTAACGCAGCCATTAATAAAACCAATGATCTGCCCATGAGAAAGCTCTGCCACCAGAAAGCTTTCAGGAAAACCTTTAATCCGCTGCTCAAGGGCTTCCCGACCTGCTGCCTCTTCCGGCGGAAAGCAGAGAGCCTCTACCTCTGTCACATCATCCAAATCTGCTGTGTTCACTTTTCTAATGTTATAATTCATTCTACTGTTTCCCCATTTCCCAGCATCGGTTTTATCCTTTTTGTTCCCTTCCGGGATTTAAAGAAAAGGCGGATTTCCACGGTCTCCCGTCAGAAATCCTCCTCTTTTTTTCCTAGACGCGGAAATAATATCCAACGCCCCACTTGGTATGCACATATTTAGGATCACTGGGACTGGGTTCAATCTTTTCCCGAAGGCGTCTTACATGAACGTCTACAGTCCGGACATCTCCCGTATCCATCGGTTTATTTCCCCATACGTAAGTAAGAAGCTGTTCCCTGCTGTAAACCTTGCCTGGATTACAGGTAAGAAGCTCCAGAAGATCAAACTCCTTTGCAGTCAGATTAATCTCTTTCTCAGCAATAAACACTCTCCTGCTGTCCCTGTCCAGCTTTAAATCACCTTCTATTATTACCTGGCTTTCTTCCTGGCTGTCCCGCTTGTTCTTTTTTGAATTCCTGCGCATGATAGCTTTGATCCTGGCCTTTACCTCAAGGATATTAAAAGGTTTGGTAATATAATCGTCAGCACCGTATTCCAGGCCCAGGATCTTATCCATATCATTTCCCTTGGCCGTCAGCATGATAATAGGCATCTCAGAAAATTCCCGGATGGCCTGACATACCTCGTATCCGTCATATTTAGGAAGCATGACATCCAAAAGAACCACATCATACTCTTTCTGCTTTGCCAGATTAATAGCTTCTTCTCCGTCATAGGCACAGTCCACATCCATGCCATCCTGCTCCAGACTGAATCTCATTCCCTTTACGATGAGTTTTTCATCATCAACTACTAAAACGCTTGCCATACCACACCTCTGTTTTCTATATTAAACCGTAATATCTTCTTTTATTTTTTGAAACGCCGCATCTTTGATGCCGGAGATCTTCATGATATCCTCAATTTTCCGGAATCCACCCCGGCTTTCCCGATATTTAAGAATATCATCAGCCTTTGCTTCTCCGATTCCCCGCAGGGTCATCAGCTCTTCCTTTGTGGCCGTATTTAAATTCACTTTACGCTTTTGCACATTAGATGAAGCGTCTGCCGGCAAGGAACGCTCACCAAGGGCTTTTGCCGCCTCGGCTTCTTCCCTGTTAAGAACCACGATTTTCATACCATCCGCGATCCGCTCTGCCATATTTAAATATTCTGATGCAGCCTGATCTGTGAAGCCTCCTGCTTTCTCAACTGCCTGAAAGACCCGGCTTCCTTCTGAAAGCTCATAAACGCCGGGAGAAACCACTTCTCCGCAGATATGTATGTAGAAAGGCAGGGTCACTTTATCTCCTGCACTTTCCGGTCCGTCCTTTTGTGCCATTAAAACTCCGGTTTCATCCGGTATTGGTTCCTCACCAGTTACCGCCTGACCAGAATCTCCTGCCTCTCCTGCCTGGAAAGCAGGTACCTCCTCTAAGGAGATTTTGGACTTTTGGTCTTCCATACTTCTGCCAAAGACATAGCAGATACCTGCTGCGAAGACGCACAGGGCAATCAAAACAATTTTTATTTTCTGATATTTCATGGTATCCCTCCTGTTCCTGTCATTTCCAAAAGGATACCATCTTCAGCCTATGTTATTATTCTACCTAAAGAAATTGGTAAATACAAGCACTATTTCCAAATTAATTAAATATCATGATTCCTATGATAGCAACAACTGCACCAATCAGCTTTTTCCATTCGAATCCCACTTTTTCCACACCAAATAAACCGAACAGTTCCACTGCATAGGCAACAATAATCTGAGATACAACGATTAGCAGGGCCGCTTTGGCCGGCCCTAAGGTCCCCATACTCTTTACCACTGTATAGGTGATAAACGCTCCCATGATACCGCCCAGCAGCATGTATTTCGGATGAACATTAAGAAGTCCGGAAATGTCTTCCCTTCCGGAAAAATACCACAGGACAATGCAGGTCAAAAATGCCGTCAGCTGTACCCATCCTGTTGATACCCACATGCTGGTTTGTTTTGTAACTCCTGTATTTAAAACTCCCTGTATGCTCATAAGTGCCCCTGATATAAGTGCAATGATAAAGCCTGCCATAAAAACAACCTCCGTGTTTCCATTTTCTTTATACTAGGTTGCACTTTATTTGCATTTTTATTCTGATTTTACATTTTCACGCAGCTTGACAGGCTTATTCATTTGCAATATACACTCAGGGAACACTGGCCCGCCAGCTGGTTAATTGCCGGGACACAATGGCAGTTGCTTCATTATTTTATTTTTTAAGTGCAGCCAATACCAGATGCCTGGCCAGCACAGCTGTTGTCACATTTCCCACTCCCCCTGGTACGGGAGTTGCCATGGAAGCAGTCCCTTCCAGGGAATCAAAGTCCACGTCCCCGCAGAGCTTACCGTTTTCGTCCACATTGATTCCCACATCAACCACAATGGCATCCATTCCCACATAAGAGGCATCCACCATTCTGGCACGCCCTGCGGCTGCCACAAGGATCTGTGCCTGTTTGCAGGTCTCTTTTAAATGTTCTGTACGGGTGTGGCAGATGGTAACCGTTGCATGTTCCTGAAGCATCAGCATGGACAGAGGGCGCCCTACTACCATACTTCTCCCCACAATGGTCACCCGTTTTCCGGTCAGAGGAATATCACTGGACTTTAGGACCTCCACCACTGCCTCCGCAGTACATGGGGCAAATCCCGTATCATCGCCTGCAAATACTTTGGCGATATTTTCAGGAGATATGCCATCTAAATCCTTTCCAGGATCAATCATATGTTCAATGTCCTTTTCCCTGATCTGCTTTGGCAGGGGGCGTAAAACAAGGATGCCGTCAATGTCCGGATTATCATTAATTTTTGCAAACTCCTCTTTGAATTCTTCATCAGTAATATCCTGGGCAAATGAAAAGCTTTCCCCCTGCAGGCCAAAGCTTTCCATTTTCTTTAAAGCTCCCCGTTCATA